>NZ_QWGJ01000016.1:0-88368 GCF_003435225.1 Clostridium sp. AF28-12
TTCTTTATATTATTTTATCTAGCACAACAGGTTAATTTAGAAATCCTGCACTATATAATTTTTTTTTGAATTACTTTCCTGTTTTATTTTCTTTTTTCGATGAAAACTATAATTCAGGAGGTGATTCCATGAAAAACTCATCAAAGAAACTGCTTACCAGCGCCGACTGGGACATCGACATCCAGGCCTGCTCCGCCACCGACTGTACCGGCCTGATCCCCGCCCTTCCGGAGACCGATGCGGAATTCGAGCACTATCAGGACCTCTACCACTACCTGCCGGATACCCCGGATCGGGCTGAATACAATTCCGACAAAGCAAGATCCTGAACCAGCGCTTTGATCCACATGATCCCTTGAAAGCATTTTGCCCGACCGCCAGTGCCTGAATACCGATCATCTGCAGGCATCTGGCTCATAAATCACCACGAAAGAAGTATGTAAAGTTATGTTAACCGAATCCATCTACCGATCATGCACCCTCTGTCCAAGGGAATGTCATGCCGACCGAACAACATCCACCGGCTTCTGCGGCGCCGGGCACGAGCTCCGCGCCGCCAGGGCCGCCCTGCATATGTGGGAAGAACCCTGCATCAGCGGCACCACCGGAAGCGGAACCGTCTTCTTCTCCGGCTGTACGTTACGCTGCGTCTTCTGCCAGAACTTCCAGCTGAGTCACGAAAACTACGGAAAAACCATCTCCGTCTCCCGCCTCGCCGATATCTTCCTGGAACTCCAGGAAAAAGGCGCCGCAAACATCAACCTCGTGACCGGGACCCAGTTCGCTCCATCTATCGTCCGCGCCCTGGATCTCGCGAAGCCGAAGCTTCAGATCCCTGTCGTCTTTAACTGCGGCGGCTACGAAAAGCTTGAAACGATCCGTGATCTCGCAGACTACGTCGATATCTGGCTTCCAGACCTCAAATACATGGACAGCGGTCTCGCCAAGAAATACTCCGCCGCCCCGGACTATTTCGAGAAAGCTTCCGCCGCCATAAAAGAAATGATCCGCCTCACCGGCGGACTTTCCTGGAATAAAAGGAATCCATCAATGCTGGACCGCGGCGTCATCATCCGTCACATGGTTCTTCCGGGCGCAAAAGAGGACTCGATCCGCCTCCTGCACTGGATCAGGGAAAATCTCCCGGATCACCAGTATCTTATCAGCATCATGAGCCAGTATACGCCGTTCTACAGGAGCACCGAATATCCGGAGATCAACCGGCGGATCACCTCCTATGAGTACAACAAAGTCGTTGACACCGCGATTGACCTCGGTCTCACGGAAGGGTTTATGCAGGAAAGAAGCAGCGCGAAAGAAGAATATACGCCACCGTTTGACTGTGAAGGGCTTTAATACAGATTAATAAGCCTGCCCGGTTACAGACCTGCACCTGGTTCGTACAGACAGTTTGCTACTCTCCCCCCAAAAGCAAGTGGCAGCAATTCTTTTCTGCGCATAAAAAGTGGGTACCGAATCAATTTTCTTGTTTCGATACCCACCTTAATGTTCTGCGTTATCCAATGGATCTTACCTCGTTTTCATTAGATTTTTTTCTATATGAAGTTTTCCTTTTTCACTCCGCCGGCTTTTTCCGAAATCTTATCTTTCTTTTCGTTCTCATATCGATTATTGTATTTCTCTTTTTGATACTTTCTCGTCATATCTTGAAGGATTTCAAATAATCTTTTTTTCGATTAATTACCCGGTTTTGTGTTTTTCCTTTGTTCCGGATTTTTCAAATTTGAAAAATGGAACGAGACTTATGTGTTCGGTGGACTGTACCTCCTTTACTTAGATTTTTTTAAGTACGAACCTTTTCATCTTCTTTGCTTTGTTCTCTCTTTCTTTTTGTTGTCTTCATTATATTCGATATCTTCTCATTTGTCAATATGTTTTTAGAAAAAATATTTTTTGTTTTATTGTTATTAGTTTATTGTTCTATTGTATATAATTATTCAAATAATTATATTATTTCGCAAAAGAAATTCACTCTCTTTTTCCATCCTTCTCCCATCCGCAATGACCTTTCTATATGGCTTCTACAGCTTTCTTCTTTCTCCGCACCCGCGAAACAGGACAGCAAAGGCGATGGAGATCCCAGCTATCATGAGAAACAGATCCGAATACACCCCAAAGGCCGCCGACACCTTCTCCCAGGAGTCCCCAGCAATCCTCCCGGCATAGACGAGGACCGTGTTCCACAGAAGACTTCCCGCCGCCGTAAAGACAAGAAACGGCACAAACTGCATCCTGGCAATCCCTGCAGGGATGGAGATCAGGCTGCGGACGATGGGGATCAGCCTGCACAGGAACACCGCCGATCTCCCGCGTTCCCTGAACCATCCTTTCGCGAGATCCACATCTTCCAGGCGGAAGTGAAGCAGATGTCCGATCTGTCCGCAGAGCAGTTTCCGGAACACCTCATCCGGCAGAAACCGTCCCACGCTGTATAGAATGACAGCCCCCGCCAGCGATCCGGCAGTGGAAAACAGGATCACACCGACGGGCGTCATGTCCGTGCAGACCGTCATGACGCCCCCAAAGGTCAGGATCACCTCCGACGGGATCGGAGGAAAGAGATTTTCAACTAAAATAAGGAGGAACACAGCAAGATTGCCGTATTCCCCCATCAATTCCAGTACCAGCTCCCGCATACAGACACCCCCGCTTTACCATGGGTATAATATATGCAGCATCCAGTCTGTTTTATTCACTTTTCCCGAATCCATTCATCTGCAGATTCAGCTTTTATATTAACCGTTATACTTCTTACTCTGCTCCGCAATCAGCGCCGCATCGTCAAAGTAGTTGATCTTCATAGCCGCACGCATCTCCTTTAATGTCTGTGCAGCCACGCGCTCTGCCTTCTCGCTTCCGCTCTTTAAGATCTCGTATACAGCCGGGATGTCCTGCTCCCATCTCTTTCTTCTCTCGCGGATCGGACGGAGCTCCTCCTCAAGCACACGGTTCAAGAACTTCTTGACCTTTACATCGCCAAGTCCACCGCGTTTGTAGTGCTCTTTCACCTCGTCGAGGTTCTTGTAATCCGGCCAGAACTCTGCGAAGTATTCGTCCTTGCAGAATGCGTCCAGATATGTGAAGACGGTATTTCCCTCAACCTGTCCCGGATCGCTTACCTTTAAGTGGTTCGGATCTGTGTACATGGACATGACTTTCTTCTTTACGTCCTCCTCTGTATCGGAAAGGTAGATGCAGTTTCCTAAGGATTTGCTCATCTTTGCCTTTCCGTCGGTGCCCGGAAGACGGCGGCATGCGTTATTGCTCGGAAGAAGAATATCCGGCATAACAAGAGTATCTGTATTGTATACCGTATTGAATTTGTGAACGATCTCTCTTGTCTGCTCAACCATCGGCATCTGGTCCTCACCAGCCGGAACCACGTTTGCCTTGAAGGCTGTGATATCTGCTGCCTGGCTGATCGGGTAGGTGAAGAAGCCTACCGGGATGCTGGCCTCAAAATTTCTCATCTGGATCTCGCTCTTTACGGTTGGGTTTCTCTGTAATCTGGAAACCGTAACGATGTCCATATAGTAAGCGGTCATCTCGTAGAGCTCCGGCACCATGGACTGGATAAAGATCGTGGATTTTTCCGGATCAAGACCTGCAGACAGGTAATCGAGCGCAACCTCCAGAATATTCTGGCGGACCTTCTCCGGGTTATCCGCATTGTCTGTGAGCGCCTGGGAGTCAGCAATCATGATATAGATATCGCTATACTCTCCGGAATTCTGAAGCTCTACTCTTCTTCTAAGAGATCCTACATAATGTCCTACATGAAGACGACCTGTCGGACGGTCTCCTGTTAAAATAATCTTTCCCACAACAATATTCCTTTCTCTCCTGTGATGTCAGGTTTCTGTGATACCGGCGGCTCCACGACTGCAGTCCCATTTCGATCTCCAGAAATCCTGTCGGCTGACCCCAAGTTTCAGGCTACAGCCGGTGGATGAAAATTCCGCTTCGCAGTTTCGGTTCAAACCAGGTCGATTTCGGCGGCATCAGAAGCCCCGCGTCCGCAACAGACAGCAGTTCTTCCATCGATGTCGGATACATGGAAAAGGCGATCTTCATGTCCGCCTCACAGCGGCGCTCCAGTTCTTTCACGCCGCGAATCCCGCCCACAAAGTCGATGCGCTTATCCGTTCTCGGGTCTCCGATTCCAAGCACCGGAGCCAGGAATTTCTCCTGGAGCACGGACACGTCAAGTCCCTTCACCGGATCATCCGGTCGGACTCCCGCCTTTAATTTCAGATCATACCATGTTCCTCCGAGGTACATGCCGACCTCACCGCGTTCCTTCGGCTCCACAGCTTCCTTTAAAGGTCCGGAGACCTCAAAAAGCTTCGAAGCTTCCTTTAAGAGCTCCTCCTCCGAGTGTCCGTTCAGATCCCACACTACACGGTTATACGGCAGGATCGTCAGTTCATCCTCTGAGAACAGTACGGAGAGGAAGTAGTTGAACGGGGCGTCCTTCGGCGCGTCCGGGTGTTCCGCCCTGCGCTTTAAGGCAACCTTCACGGCAGAAGCCGCGCGGTGATGACCGTCTGCGATATATGTCGCCGGGAGCTTTTCAAATTCCTCCCGGATCTCTTTTATCATATCACCGGATCCGATTTTCCATACCCGGTGTCTGATTCCATCCTCTGAGATAAAATTATAAAGCGGATTCTCCTCTTTTGCAAGTGCAACCAGTTCTTTTAAGCGTTTTACCGGGCGATATGCGAGAAAAATCGGTCCGGACTGGGCGTCCATCACATCGATATGGCGGATCCGGTCCAGTTCCTTCTCCTCTCTCGTGTTCTCGTGCTTCTTGATCACGCCGTTTACATAGTCATCTACGCTTGAGCATGCCACGATTCCTGTCTGGGGATGATCGTTCATCGTGAGTTCATAGAGATAGTAGGTCTCATTCGGATCTTCCACATAGTTTCCGTTCTTCACCCATTGTTCGAAAAGATCCTTTGCGTGGGCATAGACCTCCGGCGCGTACATGTCCGCCGTGTCCGGGAATCCCGTCTCCGGGCGGTCGATGGCGAGGAAGGAAAGCGGATGGGACTTCACCTCTCGCTTTGCCTCCTCCCTGTTGTATACATCATACGGAAGTGCCGCGATCTCTGCCGCATGTTCTGCTGCCGGGCGCACGCATGAAAACGGTCTCACTACTGCCATGCCTGTTACCTCCCCATATTATTTTATCCTGCCTCTATATTACACTCAATTCTCTATAAACGCAATTCATCCATGACGATTTTTCGTACATGGATGAATTACAATTACATTTCACAGCTGCCATCTTCTTATGCAGCCGTATTATTCTCTTTTCGACTATATTTTTTAGCCCTTGATCACACGGACCTTATACATTCCGCTGATCTTTTCAAGGTGGGCAACCGCCTCCTCTTTCACCGGATTCTCCAGATCAAGAAGCGTGTACGCATACTTGTCGCGGCTCTTGTTCGTCATATTGGCGATATTGATTCCCTCAGCAGCCAGGATCGACGTGATCTGTCCGATCATGTTCGGAATATTCGCGTGGAGCAGGCCGATTCTTCCTGCCACCTGACAGATTCCCATGTCGCACGCCGGATAGTTTACAGAGTTCTTGATATTACCATTTTCTAAGTAATCCTTTAACTCATCCGCAGCCATCACCGCGCAGTTGTCCTCGGATTCCTCCGTGGATGCGCCAAGATGCGGTGTAGCGATCACGCCTTCCATTGCAGAAGTCTTCGCGTTCGGGAAGTCGGTGATGTATTTCTTCACCTTTCCGCACTTTAACGCCTCTGCCATATCATCATCATTTACAAGCAGGTCTCTCGCGTAGTTTAAGATCACGACGCCGTCCTTCATCTGGTCAAAAGCATCCTTGTTGATCATTTCCTTCGTGGAATCAAGAAGCGGCACATGGACAGTGATGTAATCACAGTCTTTGTAGATCGTGTTCACGTCCATGATATGTTTTACGGAGCGAGACAGCATCCATGCGGCGTTGACGGAGATAAACGGGTCATACCCGTAAACTTCCATTCCGAGAGCCGCGGCAGCGTTTGCGACCTCACAGCCGATCGCACCGAGACCGATGACGCCGAGCTTCTTGCCCTTGATCTCGTTTCCTGCAAAGGCCTTTTTGCTCTTCTCCATCTTCTTCGCAATGTCCTCTTCCCCGGCATGTTCCCTGCACCACCCGATACCACCGACAACGTCTCTGGATGTCAGGAACAGGCCTGCGAGAACAAGCTCCTTTACACCGTTCTTATTTGCGCCCGGTGTATTGAATACGACGATGCCTTTCTTCGCACACTCGTCGAGCGGGATATTGTTGACTCCGGCTCCGGCTCTGGCGACGGCCTCGAGTCCAGCCGGGAATTCTGTCTCGTGGAGAGACGCGCTGCGGACCAGGATTCCTTCCGCATCCTTAATATCATCTACAAGTTTATAGTCTCCCGTGAGGCGGTCTGTGCCATAGTGGGAGATCTGATTTAAACAACAAATATTTCTCATGATTTTTCCTCTGATATTTTCATCCGGCAGTCTTACGCGTCCGCGTGTTCCGCCTCAAATTTCTTCATAAATTCTACAAGCTTCACAACACCCTCCTCCGGCATTGCGTTGTAGATGCTGGCTCTCATGCCGCCGACGGTACGGTGTCCTTTTAAGTTCACGAATCCGGCTGCCTCCGCCTCTTTTACGAACAGGGCATCCAGATCTTTATCACCTGTAACGAATGGCACATTCATGATGGAACGGTCCTCTTTGCGGACAGTTCCGTGGAAAAGCTTGCTCTCGTCCAGGTAATCATAGAGGAGCTTTGCCTTTCTCTCGTTTCTCTCCTTCATAGCTTCCAGTCCGCCCTGCTTCTTCAGCCATTTGAAGACCTTGCCACAGATATAGATTCCGTAACACGGCGGAGTGTTGTAGAGGGATCCGGCCTTCGCCTGGACATCGTAGCGCATGATCGTCGGTGTCTCCGGAAGAACATCCTCGCGGATCAGGTCCTCACGGATGATCACGATAACAACACCTGCCGGTCCGATGTTTTTCTGGACACCGCCATAGATCACACCGTATTTTGATACATCCATCGGTTCAGAGAGGAAACAGGAGGACACATCGGAGACGAGTGTTTTTCCCTTTGTGTTCGGGAGTGTATGGAATTTTGTTCCGTAGATCGTATTATTCTCGCAGATATAAACATAGTCAGCATTCTCATCGACCGGAAGATCGGAACAGTCCGGAATATAGCTGAAGGTCTCGTCTTCGCTGGACGCGATGGCATTTGCGGTTCCGTAAAGCTTTGCTTCCTTCCATGCCTTCTTTGCCCACTGTCCGGTGATAATATAATCGCCGACACGGTTCTTGAACAGGTTCAACGGTACTGCAGCGAACTGCTGGTGAGCGCCGCCCTGTAAAAACAGGACTTTGTAGTTATCCGGAATCTTTAAGAGGTCTCGGATGTCCTGCTCTGCTGTCTGGATGATCTCCTCGAACGCTTTTGAGCGGTGGCTCATCTCCATGACGGACATTCCGGTTCCATTGTAATCAAGCATCTCGGCTGCTGCTTCTTTTAAGACTTCTTCCGGCAGCACGGCCGGACCTGCGGAAAAGTTGTAGACTCTGCTCATAGTTTTATTCCCCTCTCTCTGATTGCTCTATGATCGGTCCTTTCAGGAATGACCACACATTCAGCCTTTGTCTCTCGATCCGGCGCCGTACTTTACTCTGTCTCTTCTCTACCAGTGTAACGCGACGCCTTAGGATGATTTGACATATATCCTAACACAAGTGCCCGGGCAAATCAATGATAAATTTTTGATTTGCCCCGAATTATGCAAACTTTTTTTCATTTTTGGTAATTTTTTTTAAAATATATGACTGCTGTCGGCAATTTCTTCCGGATTTCTATAAAAAGAATGTGCCTTGGCACATTCTCGCGCCTCGCACGGTCGCTTGCGACAATCTATATCTTCTCGCGAGTGTGCATCTTGGACACGTTAGTGCCTTTTTATGTAACAGGGAATTTCCTGTTACATAAAAAAGGCAGAACACATGAACTCATGTATTCTGCCAGTCTCGTTCTGCTTTATTTTATCAGATTCTATCACAGATCAGATTTCCCATCTCAGTGGTTCCAACCTGCTTTTTGCCCTCGTCCATGATATCGACGGTACGGTAGCCCTCTGCGAGGACCTTTCTGACCGCATCCTCGATAGCATCTGCTTCCTTGTCAAGGTCGAAGGAGAAGCGGAGCATCATAGCTGCGGAGAGGATCGTCGCGATCGGATTTGCGATGTCTTTTCCTGCGATATCCGGTGCGGAACCATGGCTCGGCTCGTAGAGACCAAATTTGCTCTCATTTAAGCTTGCGGAGGACAGCATACCGATGGAACCGGTGATCATGCTCGCCTCGTCGGATAAGATATCGCCAAACATGTTCTCTGTTAAGATCACATCGAACTGGCGCGGGTTCATAACGAGCTGCATTGCGCAGTTGTCGACCAGCATATTTTCAAGAGTGACTTCCGGGTAGTCCTTTGCGACTTCCGCAACAACTTTTCTCCAGAGTCTGGAGGAATCGAGAACGTTTGCCTTATCGACACTTGTTACTTTCTTCTTTCTCTTCATGGCGATCTCGAATGCCTTGATCGCTACGCGGCGGATCTCCTTCTCGCTGTAAACGAGAGTATCTGTCGCCTGCTCAACACCGTTTACGGTCTCTGTGTGGCGCTCACCGAAGTAAAGGCCTCCGGTCAGCTCGCGGACGATGACCATGTCGAAGCCGTCACCGATGATCTCCTGTTTTAACGGGCATGCGCCTGCAAGATCATTGTAGAGGTATGCCGGGCGGATATTTGCGAAGAGATTTAATCCTTTACGGATCGCAAGAAGTCCTGCCTCCGGTCTTAAGTTCGGGGCAACATCGTACCAGCGGGAGTTGCCGACATTTCCACCGACTGCACCGAGAAGAACAGCGTCACTCTTCTTTGCGGTCTCCAGCGCCTCGTCTGTCAGCGGCACACCGTAGGTGTCGATGGAGATTCCACCCATGAGGACCTCTTCATAGTTGAATTTATGACCGTATTTCTGACCTGTTTTATCTAAAACTTTCTTTGCTTCTCTCACGATTTCCGGACCGATCCCGTCACCGGAGATCGTTGCAATTCTATATTCCATGCCTTTTTCCTCCATATCCCGCCTGAAAATTCACGAAATGCTGCCGTCATTTCCATATTTTTCGGGTATTTTACTTTTCATATTTGTACCGGACTAATTCCTTTTCTGTCCGATTATCTCTTTGTAATCATACTCTAATTTTTCTTAATTTTCAACAAATTGGAGAAATTACTGGCATATATGTTTTCTATTATTTATATGAATCACAGTTATACTTTAGCAGGGTTCACTCTCACTGCTTCTCTTCATGATAAAAGGCACATCACCCGGAACCAATGTTTATTCCATGGCATGTGCCTTTTTCGTTACTGTTCACGCTTTGCGCAAACAGTAACTGATTTTGCCGATGCTTCGCATTCCGAATCGGCAAAATCCACTACCACCACTGTATTGTACGGAATTTTCAGTTCAGAAAATTCCTACCCTTGTACAGTAACCCTTTTTCTTCTCAGAATTTTTCTTACTCGTGGTACATCTCCGGTCTTCTATCGCGGAAGAGTCCCCATGAGAATCTCTCGCGCTCCAGCTCATCCAGATCGAACTCCGCTGTGATCACGCCCTCGCTGTCGCGGTCCATGGACCGGAGCACTTCGCCGGCACCGTCCGTGATGAAGGAAGAGCCATAGAATTTCAGGGCTGATTTCTGGTTTCCGTTTGCCTCACATGGCGTTACCTCTTCCAGTCCCACACGGTTTGCCGCGATCACCGGCATCAGGTTCGACGCAGAATGGCCCTGCATGCAGCGTCTCCAGTGGGGCATGCTGTCCACAGAGAGGATCGGCTCGCTGCCGATGGCTGTCGGGTAGAATAAGAGCTCTGCGCCCTTTACCGCCATAAATCTCGCGGTCTCCGGGAACCACTGGTCCCAGCAGATACCCACGCCGATGGTGCCATAGCGGGTCTTAAATGCCTTAAACCCCGTATCTCCCGGTGTGAAGTAGAATTTCTCCTGATAATAGTGGTCATCCGGGATATGGGTCTTCCGGTAGATTCCAAGATTTGTTCCATCTGCGTCAAGGATCGCAACAGTGTTGAACAGGCGCTTTCCGTCCTTCTCGTAGAAGCTGATTGGAAGAACGACTTTGAGCTCCTCCGCCACCTTCGCGAAGTGTTTTACCGCGTCGTTCTCCTCCACCGGCTTTGCAAACTCATAGTATTCGTACTGGCGCTCCTGGCAGAAATACTGGCGCTCAAAGAGCTCCGGGAGCAGGATGATCTGTGCGCCGTCCATCGCCGCTTCTCTCACGAGTTTCTCTGCGTTCGCGATATTTTCATTTACATTTTCTGTGCAGCGCATCTGTACCGCTGCAACTTTTACCTTTCGCATTTTGTATTTCCTCCTATCGTATCTTTCCTATCTTCCCTGCGGGATCTGCTGTGTGATACAGTGGATATTTCCGCCGCCGAGCAGAATATCCCGGGCCGGGATCGGGCAGATCTTTCTTTTCGGGAACACTTTTCCGAGGATCTCCACCGCCGTCTTATCATGCTCATCCCCAAACTGCGGCACGATCACTCCGCCGTTTGAGATATAGAAGTTTACATAACTTGCCGCCAGCCGTTCCCCGACTTCTCTCGTGTCCTCGCCGTCCTCAAACTCATAACCGCCGAGTTCTTCCTCCGTCACACAGATCGGTGTCTTTGGGATTGGAAGCTTGTGGACTTTGATTTTTCTTCCCATAGCATCCGTCTCATGTTCTAAAATATCCAGACAGCTCTTCGACATGGCATACTGGGGATCCTTCTCATCATCGGTCCAGCCTAAGACCACCTCGCCCGGGCGCACGAACGCGCAGATGTTGTCCACATGTTCATTCGTCTCGTCATTGTAGATTCCATGTTCCAGCCAGATCACCTTTTTAGCCCCGAGGTAAGCACAGAGCTTCTTTTCGATCTCGTCCTTTGTGAGCTTCGGATTTCTTCCTCCGCTCAGGAGGCACGCTGCCGTCACAAGAACCGTCCCCTCTCCGTCAGAATGGATCGAACCGCCTTCCAGAACGAAGGGGTGGGCCTCGTAGCAGTCATAGCCAAGCTCCCCACAGACTTTTTCCGCCACAAGATCGTCCTTCTCCCAGTGGGCGTAAAGTCCGTCCACGGTTCCACCCCAGGCGTTGAACTCCCAGTCAATGCCACGGACAGTGCCTTCCCCGTTCACCACAAAGGTCGGTGCCACATCCCGCGCCCAGGCATCGTCGGACTCCATCCGGATCACGTGGATCCCGTGTCCCGGATTCCCGGATAACATCTCGCGGGCATTCTCCTCCACATCCGGCTCCGCCAGCATAAAGACCTCCTCGCTCTCGGCGATGGCCCATGCCACGCGCTTAAATGCCTCTCTCGCTTTTTTCGCGCCGTAGTTCCAGCTTCCCGGACGCTTCGGCCAGATCATGATGCAGCCTCTGTGAGGTTCAAATTCGCCCGGCATGCGGAATCCATCCGCTGCCGGTATCGTGTGAAGTTTGTTCATTCTTCAGTTCCTTTCCTGACTTATCTTCATTAACTACTAATTATACTGATCTATCTCATGTCCATCTTCCTGCTATTCGCCCCGGAAGCCGCTCTCACTTCCAGGTTTCTTACCGCCACTTTTTTATATAACCGCCTTTTTCCTGGTCACAAGGCGGAGGGCAGCCACAATCCATATTACACGGCGGCGGACAGTCACATCTTCCTCCCGGCTCACATGGAGGCGGGCAGGGACAAAACGGCGGCTTTGGCGGCGGTGGCGGGCCTGGCTTCGGAGGTTTCGGCGGCTTATCCTTCTTCTCCTCAACCCGGACCAGAATGATATCATCTCCAATCTGGCAGATGTCCCCAAAAGGGATCACAAATTCTTTTTCCCGTCCCAGGAAACCGCAGACACAGCCCGGTCCCGGCACGATGATCGCCAGAATCCTGCCTGTACACGGATCGACATCCAGATCACCCACAAAGCCTAAACGTTTGCAGTCGCAGACGTTGATCACTTCCCGTCTCTTCAATTCGCTCATCCGCATGGCATCATCTCCCGAATCGAAACATTTTATGTATCCCATCAACAGCATCCTTATCGCGCAGACTGCCGTTCATGAGTCATACTCTCTACATATAGTTTATGTTCCCATTCTTGTCCCTGAGATGAGTATCCGGCATTATTTTTCATTATGATTTCGTAATTGTTCAGTCTCCTCACAGTTACATGAATTCTTTGAAATTTTACAGTTCAAGATTCTCCGGCAGTTTGCCCACCGTTTTCAGGATCTTCGCCGCATTTCTCCACAGCATATCCTCTTTCTCACTGTCCGTGAAGCTGCTGTCCTTGATCCTCGCGATTGCGGCTTTCTGGCTGCCATAAGGAAAATCGCAGCCGTAGAGCACCCGCTTTGTGCCGAACTGCCGGACGATCTTCTCGAACTCTCCGGCTTCCTCCAGCTCCGCGCTCATGGCCGTATCGATAAATACATTTTCCGGCAGATTTTCAAGATTCTCATTGGGATTTTTCATCATGCAGAAGCTTCCCATATGGGCCATGATGATCGGGATATCCGGGGCATATTTTAAGATCTTCCGGATTCCCGACGGGTAAAGGTCATAGGGGCGCACGATCCTCGCTGTCCCCATGTGGATCAGCACCGGAAATCCCAACTCATTGATCTTTCTCCACATCTCCTCATACTTTGGATCTTCCAGATGGACCTTCTGAAACGGCGGATGGAACTTGATCCCAGCCATCTCCATGTCCTTCAGCTTTTCCAGCTCCTCGATCACATTCTCACAGTCCGGATGGAGTCCCCCGAATGGGATAATATTCTTTCTTGCCGCTTCCTTCGCGAACCGGTTCACCTCCCCCTGATTCTGTGGTTTCGATACCACCGGCAGGTTCACGGAGAGATCCACTCCCGCCTCCCGCATCCGCGCCAGCAGATTTTCCCTGATCGGAAGCTTCTTAAAATCATCATTTTCATGCCCGGTGACCTCCATGGCCCGTCTCGCTAGGGCAACCGGATAGATATGGGTGTGAATGTCAATGATCCTGCAATTCATCTATTCTTCTCCAGTTCTTCCTCCATGCACCGTTTTCGGCAGCATGTTCCTGAATTTTTCTGCGGCTTTGGTTTTTATTTGCAATGAGTCACTTTTTCTTTACCATGCAGCGCTTTTTAAAAAACGAAATACCGTAGCAAAGAATCTGGTCATAGTCTTCCTCATACTCCTTTGCGTACATTCGATCATCAATTTGCCGCAAAGCTGTATCGCACGCACTCCCCAGATTTTCCAGAACCTTCGTATACTTTGCCTCAAAAATTGCAACACGGGCATTCATAGAATCGTAAATAACCACATCGCTCCGGCCTTCTCCGTGTTCCTTGTTGGAATCCACCATATATCCGGCGCCGGTGAAGATACCTGCAAGAAAAGCGTGGTAGAAGTCTTCCCGATAGTCATGGTAGCTGATCGTCCGCCGGAGCAGGGCATTCATTTCTTTGGTAATCCTCTCACTGTCACCGTTCCATACAGCGTCAAACAAAGCATTTCGATTCCACTTCTTCGTGCTGTCATCGAACCATTTAATAACTGTCGTTTCAAAAATCTCTTTGATTTCTGCATTCGGAATCATAAGAGCAGCCATGCCATCCGGCAGTTCGTCCTTGTAATCTCCCTTGCGCGCTTTGGTTAAGTAGCCCGTCAGATATAGTGTACTCCAAAGATTCTCTTCCGAAGAATGCAGATAATCATAGGTCAGGTTTTCATCTACACGCTGAACAATACAGCCGCCCGCCATCAAAGTTTCAAGCTTATTTGTAATCGTACCGCCTGCATACTCAATAAAGGAACGTATGATGGCATTGTCGCTGGTGTTTTTCCAATAGCTGACCGGTCTGGCTTTCGGATTTCGCTGCAGTTCCAACATATAATTCATAACATCCCACGGGCAGTAAACATCAAAATCACCGAAATGGTAGCCATCATACCATTTCCTGATATTGTCAGCCTGTTCCGTCAGACCGGTGTCATTCAGCAGCTGGTCAACCTCGCTCTGTACAAAACCAAAATACTCGTTCAAACGGGAATTTGTGATCGTATCCGACACAAACTTATTTGTTCCAGTAAAGATGCTCTCTTTTGCAATCTTCAGACACCCCGTAACAACCGCGAACCGAAGTGCCTGATTGTCCTTCAGTGCCTGCATCAAGCCTTTCATAACATCGAGCATTTCATCATAGTAACCGTTGTTGTTCGCTTTTGCTACGGGAACATCATACTCATCTATAAGAAGAATTACAGGCTTTTCATAATAGCTTTGCATCATCGTTGTCAAAAGCATAAGGCTGCTCTTAACTTCTTTTATCGAACCGCTGCCATGTGCGAGATGTGCAAACGCCGCTTTTTGGAAGTCCGTGGCATTTTTACCATCAAGCAAATAGAGATGTCTGTTGTACAAATCTGCAATCACCATTGTGAGCATATCGTATGCCCCAGTGAAATCCAGTCCATCTACCTGTCGAAACGAAACAAAAATTGTCGGATACTGGTTCATCCACGCATCGCACAATGCCTGGTTTTCTGTAATTTTCAGTCCCTCAAACAGTTTTCTGCTCTCCTTGCGGATGTCGAAGAATCTTTCCAGCATGCTCATGCCCAATGTCTTGCCGAAGCGCCGGGGACGGGTAATAAGCGTTACTTTTATTCCCGTTCTGCTGAGCAGCTCTCCTATTAATTCCGATTTATCAATATAGTAATACTCATTTTTACGAATTTCTTCAAAATCCGAAACTCCAACAGGAATGTTCATTTCTTTCATCTCTGCTGCTCCTTTCGTGCAGCCATGCACAGATTTTTCATTGCTTCTATGCTACCATGAATCTCGTGTTTTTACAAGAAAAAGCTCTGCTTACTGCGGCTATTCCGGCTTCCGCTCATTCTGCGTAATTTGCTATAAGCCATAACAAAAAATGGCCCGGCTCCATTTCTGAAGCCGGACCGTGTGCGCTCTGCTGCGCTTATCTATTCATTTTCTCCCAATCATGACCTCTTTTAACAGCAAAGATCCACAATCACCTGTGCAAAGATCTTCGCACTCATTGTGAGCTCGTCAACCACCGCGAACTCGTCCGGGCCGTGCATGTGGTTCTCGGTCTCCGGAAGGGCAGCGCCGAAAGCAACACCGTTCTTTAAATTGTGGACATAGGTTCCGCCGCCGATGGCGATACACTCGCCCTTTCTTCCGGAATATTTCTCATATGCGGAGAGCAGAGTCTTCACAAAATCAGAATCTGCCGGTACATGGTGCGGCGGCTTCATTTCTTCCGTATTGAAGGAGATTCCATCTGCTTCCATTTTTTTACGGATCACATCAATGGTGTTTTCCTTTGTGGCGCAGATCGGACAGCGGCTGTCGAATTCGCCCTCCAGGCTTTTCCCGGAAATATCCAGCATGCTGAATGCCAGTGTCAGCTCGCCGGACTCCTCATCGCTCATCTTGATCCCGAGAGCTTCTCCGTACCAGTCACCGTGCGGCATCAGGCGGTTTAACGCGCGGACTGCCTTTACCTGTCCGCATTCCGCCAACGGAAGACGCTCGATCAGGGATAAGAGTCCTGTCAGGGCATTCTTTCCTTTCCACGGTGCCATTGCATGGCCGTTTTCGCCAGCTGCAGCGATCTTCAGGCAGCCATCCTCAGAGGATACCGTAAACCGGATTCCAAGCTCCTCCTCCATGCTCTTTGCAAGAGCCTCTGTCTCATCTCCGTCAAGACCCTCAAATAATGCCTCTGCCGCGCCCGGAACCACATTCGTCTTCGTTCCGCTGTGGAAGGATACCATCTTCGGAAGACGGTCAGACGGCTCGAACTCTGCCGTAAAATTACCTCCGATCCGGCCTTTCTCGATATTGATCACCGGGAAGGACGCATCCGGTGAGAAGGTCATCGGAGCTTCCTTTTCCACACTGTAGTAGTGGGTGATATCGGAGCTTCCGCACTCCTCGTCAGTGCCAAGGATCAGGCGGACGTTCTTTTTCATCGGGATTCCAAGTTCATTTACGGCACGCATCGCGTAGAGGGCAGCAATTGCCGGTCCCTTATCGTCCGCGGTTCCGCGGCCATAGATCTTTCCGTCTTTTACTACCGGCTCAAAAGGTTCTGTAACGGTCCAGCCGTCTCCGGCCGGAACAACGTCCAGATGTGCCAGAATATCGAGCTGTGCCTCTTTGTCATTCATGTCAACGGTTCCAACATAGTTGTCATAGTTGTTGATGGAAAAACCGTAGCATTCCGCAATATGCAGAGCTGCACGCAGTGCCTCGGAGCACCCTTCCCCATACGGTTTTCCGATACGGTAAGACCCCTTCACACTGTTGATCCGGCAAAGAGCTCCGATGTCCTCCAGCATTTCTTTCCTGTGCGCGTCAATATACCGGCTGATCTTCTCTTTATACATAAATTTCCGCCTCCATATTTCTTTTGTTATAACCCATTTTACAGACAGGCGGGACCGTCTCATCCCGGGTGTTTCCGAGATCGTAAAGCCAGCCCCGCTTATACCATACTTATTCTGTGCGCCAGTTATTGGCTACATGCCTGATCACAAACCCGCACTTACGCGCTTTATTGTCTGCTTCGCAGGCGTTTCATTCATTTACCTTATTTCATGAATCCAGCTAAGATCTCATTTACGATCTTGCCGTCTGCCTTCCCCTTTACGAGCGGCATTAGGGATTTCATGATCTTTCCTTTGTCCTTTGCTGTCGGGGCTTCGATTCCAAGCTCTGCGAGAACCTTTGCGATCGTCTCCCTGATCTGGTCCTCGGTCATATCTGCCGGAGCGAACTCCTGATATACGGCCAGTCTCTTCTTTGCCTCTTCGATGATATCAGCGCGGTCTGCCGGAGCGGTATCGATCGTCTCCTTGACCTGCTTGATCTCTTTCTTTACGATCGCATTCTCCTCATCCTCTGTGAGCGGAGCTTCACGCTTGTCGATCTGCGCGTTCTTTAACGCAGAGAGAAGCATGGAAAGGGAATCCTTTCTCTCTTTATCTTTTGCTTTCATCGCCTCGACCATAGCTGCTCTTACAACATCGATCTTACTCATCTTATATTCCTCCTGTCTATGCGGTATTCCCAGTCGAAACAACTGGTTCCGCATGTTCCTGTGATGATATATTTTGTAAACTTGATTAGTTCTTTCCGAACTCACTGAGTTTTAAGTTCGGATTTCTCTCCTCGACCATGCCGACACTCCAGCTGTTGATGAATAACAATAACGGATTGCCCTTGAGGTCACAGATGCGTTTCATATCGGATGTGCCCTGGATCTTCGCCACATCCACTTCCTCCGGATTCTCAACCCAGCGGATGTACTCAAACGGAAGCTGTTCCAGTCTTACGTCTACATTATACTCATTCTTTAAGCGGTAGGTCAGGACCTCAAACTGCAGGACACCGACAACGCCGACGATGATCTCCTCCATACCGGTATTGAACTCCTGGAAGATCTGGATCGCGCCTTCCTGAGCGATCTGGTTGACACCCTTTAAGAACTGTTTTCTCTTCATGGTATCGATCTGGCGGACTCTCGCGAAATGCTCCGGAGCGAAGGTCGGGATACCCTCAAACTGGAACTTCTCGTTGGACGTACAGAGCGTGTCACCGATGGAGAAAATACCCGGATCGAAAACGCCGATGATATCTCCGGCATAAGCCTCGTCAATGATCTTACGGCTCTCAGCCATCAGCTGCTGCGGCTGGGTCAGACGGATCTTCTTGCCGCCCTGGACATGGTTTACTTCCATTCCGGCCTCAAATTTACCGGAACAGATGCGCATGAAAGCGATACGGTCACGGTGCGCCTTATTCATATTCGCCTGGATCTTAAATACGAAGGCGGAGAAATCAGGTCTGAACGGATCGATCACGCCGTCTGTCGTTCTTCGCGGAAGCGGAGAAGTCGTCATATTTAAGAAATGCTCCAGAAATGTCTCAACACCGAAGTTTGTGAGAGCAGATCCGAAGAACACCGGTGAAAGCTTTCCGACACTTACAAGCTCCTGATCAAACTCATCGCTTGCCCCGTCGAGAAGCTCGATATCGTCCCTCAACTGAGCGTGGAAATCAGAACCGATAACGGAATCCACGTCTGTTCCCTCCACGTCGAAGGTCTCTGTGGCAACCTCCTTCTGTCCGCCCATGGCAGCCGTGAAGGTCGTGATCTTCTTTGTCTGACGGTCATAAACGCCCTTGAAGCTCTTTCCACAGCCGATCGGCCAGTTGATCGGGCAGGTATGGATTCCGAGAACCTCCTCGATCTCGCTCATGAGCTCGAACGGGTCTCTCGCCTCGCGGTCCATCTTGTTTACAAAGGTAAAAATCGGGATATGGCGCATCACACAGACTTTGAACAGTTTGATGGTCTGCGCCTCGACACCCTTTGATCCGTCGATGACCATGACCGCGGAGTCCGCTGCCATCAGGGTACGGTAGGTATCCTCGGAGAAGTCCTGATGTCCTGGGGTATCAAGAATATTGATGCAGTATCCCTCGTAATTGAACTGGAGTACGGAAGATGTTACGGAGATACCTCTCTCCTTCTCGATCTCCATCCAATCGGAGACTGCGTGCTTTGTCGCTTTGCGTCCCTTTACGGTTCCGGCAAGGTTGATCGCACCTCCGTATAACAGGAATTTCTCAGTCAGTGTCGTTTTACCGGCATCCGGGTGGGAAATGATCGCGAATGTCCGTCGTCTCTTTATTTCATCATTTAATGAAGCCAAAAAATTTTCCTCCAAATCTATCTTGTGTTTCGTCTAACGTAACTGCCCTGTGTTGAGGCAGCTACTGTTTATCAATATTTTCCTGCTGACAGCACAAAAGAACCGCGGTCCTTCATTGACTGCCGTTTTTTTCTGCTGCTCTTATTCCAATTAATTTTTACCAGTATTTAAGAGTTTCGTCAAGAAGAAAGCCCTAAAATTCGTTATATTTATGTTACAGTTCAGCCATGCGCTGGTTTGAATGAGAAAGTGTGTTGCAAGCTTGCTTGCATAAGCACTTTTTCATCCAAATCAGCATATGGTGGAACCACCAAGCTTCTTGTTTTCATGAATATGAAAACAAGAAGATGTAATGGCTGAACTGTAACATATTTATAGCAATCTTCACCACTCTGTGCCTGCCTTGCGTTTTTCACCTGTAAAGGCACCTGAGTGGTCGAATCTTCTATTTTCTGGTAAAAATTGGAATTTTCTATCTTTTAATTTCAAAGATCTCGTCTAAGATCGCCCCTGCAACCTCTTCCTTCGACATGATCGGAAGCTCCGTCTCCTTATTCCCGCGGATCATCGTCACTACATTCGTGTCCGTTCCGAAACCGGCACCGGCAACCTTCAGATTGTTGGCAACGATCATATCGAGGTTCTTCTTCTTCAATTTTGCCCTGGAATTCTCCAGCATATGTTCCGTCTCCATGGAAAATCCGCAAAGGAACTGGCTGTCTTTTTTATGTTCTCCGAGCCATTTTAAGATATCGTCGGTGCGCTCCAGTTCGATCGCCATATCTCCGTCTTTCTTCTTTGTCTTCTCGGTATTCACGAACTTCGGGCGGTAGTCAGCGACAGCCGCGGCCTTGATCACCGCGTCCATCTCATCACTGCGGCCTGTCACGGCCTCAAACATATCTTTGGCAGTAACCACCGGAACAAAGTTTACGAACATCGGCGGCTCCACCTCTGCCGGTCCGGAAACAAGAGTCACCTCAGCGCCGCGGAGAGCAGCCGTCTTCGCGATAGCATACCCCATCTTTCCGGTACTGTGGTTTGTAATATAGCGGACCGGGTCGATGGCCTCCCTCGTCGGGCCTGCGGTCACGAGGATCTTCTTTCCTTTTAAGTCTTTCTCGTACTGGACTTCCTTTAAGATGTACTGGAGCAGCACCTCCGGCTCCGGCATCTTTCCCGCTCCGGTATCGCCGCAGGCGAGGTATCCGCTTGCCGGACTGATCACTTCCATTCCGTAGTGTTCGCAGATCTTTAAGTTATCCTGTGTGATCGGATTCTCGAACATTCTCGTATTCATCGCCGGGCTGATGATCTTCCTGCAGGTACATGCGAGAACCGTGGTCGTCAACATATCGTCCGCAAGACCATGGGCCAGCTTCGCGATCACATTTGCGGAAGCCGGGGCAACGAGGACAACGTCCGCCGCCTTCGCAAGGGAAACATGTTCAACGGAAAACTCAAAGTTCCGGTCAAACGTATCCACCAGGCATTTATTTCCGGTCAGTGTCTCGAATGTAATCGGGTTGATGAAATTTGTCGCATTCCGGGTCATAAGCACATGGACATCTGCCTTCAGTTTTTTCAGTGCGCTGGCGAGATATGCGATTTTATATGCAGCGATACTGCCGCTCACGCATAAAAGTACGGTTTTTCCTGCTAACATTTGGAATCCTCCGTTGTAATTTTAGTCAATTTATGGTAAGATAATTCGAACTTTAAAATTATGAGGAACCTGTCTCACATGTTTCTCATATTCACAGTGACGGCTGGCAAGTCCCGCAAATACGGAACCTTTGATCAACTGCACACGTAAAAACAGTATAACACGTTACTTAGATTTGTGGAAGGAGTTTTCTCAATGATTTTAGCAATCGACATGGGAAACAGCAATATCGTTGTCGGAGGTCTTGACGACAATAAAACATATTTTGAGGAGCGCATCACCACCGATGACCGAAAAACGAGTCTCGAATACGCGATCCTTTTAAAGAATATTCTGGAGATCCATAAAGTAAAGAAAAATGATATCGAAGGTTCCATTATGGCGTCCGTTGTCCCGCCGTTAAACGCGCCGATCTCTTCCGCCGTAAAGAAGATCACCGGAAAGAAACCGCTTCTTGTCGGTTCCGGCATGAAGACAGGCTTAAACATCAAGATGGATAACCCTAAGACCGTCGGCGGTGACCGAATCGTGGCCGCTGTCGCTGCAAATGCCAAATATAAAGGACCGATCATCATCGCGGATATGGGAACCGCGACAACGCTCGATGTGGTGGACCACGATGGAAATTACATCGGCGGTGTGATTCTCCCCGGTGTAAAGGTTGCCTTAAACTCCCTCGTTTCCAATACGGCCCAGCTTCCGAGGATCAGCTTCGATGTTCCGAAACGTGCGATCGGAAAGAACACCATCGAATGTATGAGAAACGGTATCATGCTCGGCAATGCCGCAATGCTCGACGGTCTTATCGACCGCATGACCGCAGAGCTCGGCGAAGAAGCCACACTGATCGCAACCGGCGGCATGGCAAGATTTATCACCCCGCTTTGTACGCATAAGATTACATATGATCCGGATCTTCTGCTCCGCGGACTGATGATCCTGTACAGACAGAATACAGAAACAAAAGATGCGTAAAGCTTCACTGCCGAATGAAATTAACGTTCATTCGGCTTTTTTATTCAGAATTGTCCTCCCGACTGTTGCTGTCTATACATTTCGTTTGAAACGAAATATAAGCGAAATGCAGAGTTGTAATATTTCGTTTAATGGGATATACTTATGATAAAATTACGTTTGGAGGTGTTCAATGAACTATTTATCCAGCATGGAAGCGGCAAAAGTAATGGGAATCACAGTGCGCAGAGTCCAGCAGATGTGCAAGCAGGGCGAAATTTCCGGAGCTGTGAAAAAGGGACATTCCTGGCTGATTCCAGAAAATGCAGTTTGGCCAGATTCAGGCGAAAAGAAAAAGCCGATGCCCATTGGGATTTCTGATTTCAAGACGACGACCACAAGCTATTATTATGTAGATAAAACCTTGCTGATCCGTGATTTTCTGGATACGAAACCTATGGTATCGTTGTTTACCCGTCCGAGACGTTTCGGTAAAACATTGAATATGGATATGGTTCGGGTCTTTTTTGAAAAAACACAGGAGGACACCTCCATTTATTTCAAGGATAAGCAGATATGGCAGTGTGGTTCTGGTTATACCCGGCATCAGGGAAAGTATCCGGTCATATTCCTGACATTTAAGGATGTAAAATGTCTGACATGGCAGGAGACATTTCAGAAGATCCGTAAGCTGATTTCACTGGAATTTATACGGCACAGTGAACTTGAGGAAAGTACTGCACTTGGAATCTATGAAAAAGAACAGTACCATCGCCTTGCCAGTGACAATGCGAATGAAGTAGACTGCCAGATGGGATTACAAATCTTATCTCTGTTGCTGCACAAGCATTATGGACAAGAATGTATTATCATTATTGATGAATACGATACACCGATCCAGCAGGGACATCATTGCAATTTTTATCCTGAAATCGTGAATTTCATGCGTAATTTCTTTTCCGGCGGCCTGAAGGATAATCCACATCTGGCTTTTGGCTTTCTCACAGGCATTCTCCGTGTTGCAAAAGAAAGCATCTTCAGCGGCATGAATAATTTGAAAACCAATTCGATTTTGGACGACAGTTACAGTGAATATTTCGGCTTTACAACTGAAGAAGTAAAAGATATTCTGCACTACTATGGGAAAGAGGACAAATATCAGGAGATCTGCAGCTGGTATGACGGATACCGATTTGGTCATACAGAAATCTTTAATCCATGGTCTGTGATCAATTACATTACCGATCAGTGCTTCCCAAAGGCGTTCTGGCAGTCTACCGGCAGCAACGAAATCATTGGTGAGATTATCGCGACAGCTACACCCGAGATAACGGAAGGACTTCATAAACTGCTCTGCGGTGAAAAAGTCACTACGTATATAGATACCAGCGTGATCTATCCGGAGATCCAGAATAATCCATACACGATTTATAGTTTTCTTCTTGTTGCGGGTTACTTAAAAGTTGCAGAAATTTATCCACAGAATGATGGAAATTTCATGTGTGATGTTGCAATTCCAAATAAAGAGATTGCCTGTGTTTATGAAAAAGAAATTTTGAATCGGACGAATCAGAACAGCGTCGCGATTTCTATCAATCAGGCGATATTCTCCGGGAATGCAAAAAAGCTTCAGTCTTTGCTGGAGAGTTTTATGCTGCAGAGTATTTCTTCTATGGATGGGGCAAATGAAAGTTTTTATCATGGCATGATGCTTGGATTATGTGCGATCCTTGGAAACAGGTACCAGATTCGTTCCAATCGAGAATCGGGGCTTGGCCGATTTGATATTCAACTGAATCCATTAGTAAAAGGAATTCCGGGATTCCTGTTTGAATTCAAACACACAAATGATGATCATGTGGATCTGGATGTGCTGGCAGACCGCGCACTCCAACAGATAGATGCGAAAAAATACGACACGGAATTGCTGGCTGCGGGTGTCCGGCCGATCATAAAAATCGGGATTGCTTTTCGTGGAAAAACAGCCGTTGTGAAACGAAAATAGTGAGAAGGGGCTGCCGCACCAATTTTGGCATGCGGCAGCCCCGTTTTCTATAATCATGTTTCTTTTTTATCCCAGTCTTCTCACAAATTCCTCATACCCAAAGGTTTTCACCACACTGCACTCCCCATTCTCATCCATTCGCGCGATGGACGGCAGGCACATGCCGTTGAAGGTGTTGTTTTTTACCATGGAGTAGATCGCCATGTCCTCGAAATAAAGTCTGTCGCCGATCCGGATCTCGTGGTCGAAGGAATAATCGCCGATCACGTCGCCCGCAAGACAGGTCATGGAGGAGAGGCGGTAGGTATATTGCTTTTCGTCCGCTTCGCCGGAGTCTTTTAACGGCGGACGGTATGGCATCTCCAGCACATCCGGCATGTGGCAGGCAGCGGAAGCGTCCAAGATCAGCGTCCTGATCCCGTTATCCACAATGTCCATGACTTCCGTCACGAGATATCCCGCGTTTAACGCCACGGCTTCCCCAGGTTCCACATAGACAATGACATCATATGTCTCCTGCATATGGCGGATGCAGCGCTCTAAACGGTCGATGTCGTAATCGTTTCTCGTGATATGATGTCCGCCGCCCATGTTGAGCCATTTGATATTCGGAAGCTTCAGATACTTTCCGAATTTATCTTCCACAGCTTTCAGAGTTGTCTCCAGATCATCCGAGTTCTGCTCGCAGAGAGTATGGAAATGGATCCCGTCAAGCTTTTCCACGAGATCTTCCCGGAAATTCGCCAGAGTCACGCCGAGTCTGGATCCCGGCGCGCAGGGATCATAGATCGCGTGGTCACCCTGAGTGGAACACTCCGGGTTTACGCGGATACCGATGCTGACGCCCTTTTCCTTACAGAAGTCCGCGTATTTTTCAAGCTGGGAAAAAGAATTGAATACCAGATGTTCGCAGATATCGGTGATCTCGCCGATCTCAGATTCCTTGAAGGCCGGAGCGAACACATGATTCTCCTTTCCCATTTTTTCATATCCAAGCTTTGCCTCGAAAAGACCGCTGGCTGTGGTACCGTCCAGATACTGCCCGATCAGTGGGTACTCAAAGAAGTTCGAGAATGCCTTCTGGGCAAGAAGGATCTTACAGCCGGTGTCGTCCTTGACCTTCTTTAAAATTTCCAGATTCTTCCGAAGCTTTTTTTCATCAATTACATAACATGGAGTTGGTAATTCATTAATCTTCATCTTGTTCTCCAATTACTGACTCGTTCCTGATACACATCTCAGCCCTACCAGAAAACGAAGTTCATTTTTCTACTGCCGTATCACAATACAGCAACACCCCTGACAACTCGTTCCTGCCAGAGGTGTTTTCTGTACTTGAACCTGTTCCACATTCCGCGCTTTTCCTGCATTCATCGCGAATATGCCAAACAGTCATTCATTTTCAAATTTTTATTTCACAATCTCCGTATTTTCATCCACAACCCACGGAAGTCCCCACTTGTTCAGCGCTTCCATATACGGATCCGGATCGAACTCCTCAACGTTGAATACACCTTCGCCCTTCCAGGTTCCGTCGACTACCATCATGGAACCGATCATTGCCGGCACGCCTGTCGTGTAGGAGATGGCCTGGGAGCCGACTTCCTTGTAACACTCCTGATGGTCACATACGTTATAAATATAGATCGTCTTCTCTTTTCCGTCCTTCACACCGGTAAAGATACAGCCGATGTTTGTCTTTCCGACGGTTCTCGGACCTAAGGATGCCGGATCCGGAAGAAGAGCCTTTAAGAACTGGATCGGAACGATCTCCTGTCCGTTAAAGTTTATCGGGGAAGTAGAAAGCATTCCAACGTTCTCTAAGCATTTCATGTGGGTCAGGTAGCTCTGTCCGAAGGTCATGAAGAAGCGGATGCGCTTTACGCCCGGAATATTCTTTGCAAGGGATTCGATCTCCTCATGATGTAAAAGGTACATGTCCTTCTCGCCGACCTGCGGGAAGTTGTACTCGCGCTTGATCTCCATCGGCTTTGTCTCTACCCAGTGGCCATTCTCCCAGTAGGAGCCGTTTGCAGATACCTCGCGGAGGTTGATCTCCGGGTTGAAGTTTGTAGCGAACGGGTAGCCATGGTCGCCGCCGTTGCAGTCTAAGATGTCGATGGTGTGGATCTCATCAAAATAGTGCTTTAACGCATACGCGGAGAAGACGCTTGTGACGCCCGGGTCAAAACCTGTTCCTAAGAGTGCCATAAGTCCAGCCTCTTTGAATTTTTCCTGATATGCCCACTGCCAGGAATAATCGAAGTATGCGGTGAAGCCCTCTTCCTTGCAGCGTTTCTCATAGATCGCGCGCCAGGTCGGATCGTCGGTGTCCTCCGGCTCGTAGTTTGCGGTATCGATATAGTTCACGCCAGCCTTTAAGCATGCGTCCATGATCGTCAGGTCCTGATACGGGAGTGCAACGTTTAACACTGCATCCGGCTTGTAGCTTTCCATTAAAGCCACCAGCTCGTCCACGTTGTCAGCATCCACTTTCGCGGTCGTGATCTTCGTCTTTGTCGTTCCCTGAAGTTTCTCCTTTAAGGCATCGCACTTGGATACGGTACGGCTTGCGATCATGATTTCTGTGAATACATCACTGTTCTGACAGCACTTGTGGATCGCTACGGACGCAACACCTCCGCAGCCGATGATCATTAATCTGCTCATGTTTATTTTTCCTCCTCTTTTAAAAGATCCTCAACATACTTCGGCAGCATGAACGCTCCCATGTGAAGATGTGTCGTGTAATACCAGGTTTCGATATTTAATGCATCCCATTCCCGGGGCTTGAAATCCTTGATGGGATGATATTTCTTTGAAGCGAAGCCGAAGAGCCAGTATCCGGACGGACAGGTTGGAATATGCGCCTGATACACACGGCTGATCGGGAAGGAGCGGAACGCCTTGCGGTGCATGCTGCGGCAGGCCAGCTCGTCCTCATCGTAGAATGGGCTTCCGTGCTGGTAGACCATGATCCCATCTTCCTTTAAGGCGCTGTAACAGCTACCGTAAAATTCCTTCGTGAACAGTCCCTCAGTATGACCGAAGGGGTCTGTGGAATCGTTGATGATAAGGTCATACTTTGCCTTCTTGTTTCTTAAAAATCTCAGACCGTCATCATAGTGGACCTCGACACGCGGATCATCTAAGGCGCAGGCTACCTCCGGGAAAAACTTTCTTGAAACCTCCACAAACATCTCATCCGTCTCCACGACATCGATATGTTCCACGCAGTCATACTGCAAAAGCTCTTTCGCGACACCGCCGTCGCCGCCGCCGATGATCAGTACGTCCTTCACACACGGATGGACCGCCATCGGCACATGGGTCACCATCTCGTCATAAATAAACTCGTCCTTCTCGGAGAATACGATCTCCCCGTCCAGAGAGATAAATTTTCCAAATTCCTCGGAATCGAACACATCGATCCGCTGATATTCACTCTCCCCGGAAAACAGCTGCTTTTCAATCTTGATGGACAGCTTTACGTTTCCGGTGTGCAGTTCTGAAAACCAGAATTCCATATCTCGTGACTCCTTGTATCGTATTGGCCAAAGCCTGTATGCAGGCAGACATCCTGTTTGCCTGCAGCCAGGTCCGGCGCCTTAAAAAATTCATGCTATATGTTTGCCAGCACCATCAGATGATCCACAGCCGGATCCTCTGTTCCCTGCATGGAACATCCCTTTTTCTTCGCATACAGGATATACTGGACCACGTCGTCCGTGATCATCTCACCCGGTGCCAGAATCGGGATTCCCGGCGGATAACACATCACAAACTCCGCACAGACTCTTCCTGAAGACGCTTCCACCGGAACGGAGACCTTCTCGGAGTAGAACGCCTTCTGCGGGGACATCACGACCTTCGGGGAGATATACTCACCGGAGAGAAGTCCCGCGCTGTCCTTTTTGTAGAGACGTTCCACATCATCAAGAGCCCCAACAAGACGCTCGATATCCTGAATCCGGTCTCCGATGGAGATGTAAGCAAGAATGTTGCTGATGTCACCGAATTCGATCTGGATATCATACTCGTCGCGCAGAAGATCATAGACCTCGATTCCCGCAAGCCCGATGTCTCTTGTATACACGGAGAGCTTCGTCACATCATAATCGAAAATGCTGTCACCGTTTACAAGTTCTTTTCCGTAAGCATAGTAGCCACCGATGGAGTTGATCTCCCGTCTCGCGTACTCTGCCATCTCAACGACCTTCGCGAAGGATTCCTCGCCGCGGAGAGCCAGATTTCGTCTTGAGATATCAAGACTGGAAAGAAGCAGGTAGGATGCGCTTGTAGTCTGGGTCAGATTGATGATCTGGCGCACATAGTCGGTGTTCACTCCCTTATTTAAAAGAAGAAGCGAACTCTGGGTCAGGCTTCCGCCGGACTTGTGCATGGATACCGCCGCCATATCGGCTCCCGCTGCCATTGCGGAGATCGGAAGATTCTTTCCGAAATACAGATGGGTTCCATGAGCCTCGTCCGCGAGGACCTTCATGCCTCTCGCATGGGCGAGCTGTACGATCGTTTTTATATCAGAGCAGATGCCGTAATAGGTCGGGTTGTTGACGAACACCGCAACCGCGTCCGGATTGTCCTCGATGGCCTGTTTTACTTTTTCGACCTGCATTCCCAGTGAAATACCGAGTCTCTGGTTCATCTCCGGATTTACATAGATCGGGATTCCGCCGCAGAGCACCAGAGCGTTGATGACGCTCTTATGTACGTTTCGCGGCAGGATGATCTTATCTCCGGCTTTTACCACCGAGAGGATCATGCTCTGGACCGCAGATGTCGTTCCGCCTACCATCAGATAGGCGCTGGCCGCTCCGAATGCCTCCGCCGCAAGCTCTTCCGCCTCACGGATCACGGAGACCGGATGACAGAGGTTGTCAAGCGGCTTCATGGAGTTTACGTCCAAAGATACACATTTTTCGCCTAAAAGCTGTACCAGTTCCGGATTTCCGCGTCCTCTCTTATGTCCCGGCACGTCAAACGGGACAACTCTCTTCTTTTTAAATTCCTCGAGCGCTTCATAGATCGGGGCTTTCTTTTGTCTCTCTCTGTCCATGGTTTTGTTCCTCACGCATTTTATTGATTGCGCATCATCTGAATAATAAAAAAAGCAGATGACGCCAAAACCATCATCTGCTCAAAACGATTCTATTCCATTGGGGTCTGGGGCGCGTCACTCCGCTCCCGTCTGCCTCTGACCTTTATCGTTTTTTCCTCCAAGTCTGCAATCGCAAATATATTGTCCCTGCACTTATTGACCGATTCACAAGATGATGTGTTTTTCAAACACTGATTATAAAGTAATCAACTTATAAATTTGAGCTTTTAACTCAATCAATAATGTGGGCTTAACCCCACGCGGCGCTTGACCCGCCTGTCCGATGGGCTTAACTTCCGTAGTCTGTTCTGCGGGAGTGGTCATTACATACATTTGCATGAAAACGATAAATGTCTCTTCACACTATTTTTATCATACATGAAAAACACGGGAACTGTCAAGTAAAAAATATTTTACCGCAAGGGGGCTGACCAGAGTCAGCCATTTTCCCATCTGGTTCTTTCCATTTCAACTCACAGCCCCGCAAGGGGACTGACATCCCGATCACTGCCAAGATCATAGTCATGTTTGCATTTCAACTCACAGCCCCGCAAGGGGACTGACACGTCCAATTGCCTTTCCGGTATTGTATGAGATATTTCAACTCACAGCCCCGCAAGGGGACTGACTGATCTGCGCCAGCATGTCTTTTCCGTTTAATACATTTCAACTCACAGCCCCGCAAGGGGGCTGACACCCGCTCACTTACAACGGCACCGAGCAGCAGCCATTTCAACTCACAGCCCCGCAAGGGGGCTGACTGGCAGCCCGAGCTTAAAGGCAACGTACCGAGCATTTCAACTCACAGCCCCGCAAGGGGGCTGACATCACCTCACTTTAGACAGAGTGGAAAACGCGGATATTTCAACTCACAGCCCCGCAAGGGGACTGACACAGATCCGTGCGCTGAATGTGGACGGAAATATATTTCAACTCACAGCCCCGCAAGGGGACTGACTACCGGAAGGCGATTTACAGCGCACAGGTATACGCATTTCAACTCACAGCCCCGCAAGGGGACTGACTGTGATTATATCGTGCAAAATCGATTGCTTCACATTTCAACTCACAGCCCCGCAAGGGGACTGACGTTCTCATCCCGTGCCTCCCTTAATGTCAGCATATTTCAACTCACAGCCCCGCAAGGGGACTGACAATTTTCCCCGCAGATTCTTCCGGCTTGCAGAACATATTTCAACTCACAGCCCCGCAAGGGGACTGACGCATTTTACACCGATTGTAAGATGCTTCGTTCTATTTCAACTCACAGCCCCGCAAGGGGACTGACCAACGTCTCCAAAAGCTACCAGAGCCTTGATTCTGAATTTCAACTCACAGCCCCGCAAGGGGACTGACGAATAAAAAATTTATATTCGCACATACTACAAATATTTCAACTCACAGCCCCGCAAGGGGACTGACGCATTAAGATTTTCGTTCCGATTATCGCCTATGAATTTCAACTCACAGCCCCGCAAGGGGACTGACGGCAGCTTCTGAACGATTCAAGCAGATGTGGGAAGAAATTTCAACTCACAGCCCCGCAAGGGGACTGACTGCTGTGATGTTTTCGATCATTCGCGATCAATTCTATTTCAACTCACAGCCCCGCAAGGGGACTGACATGAGTACGTTTGCGATTGGAGCAAGGCAGGAAATATTTCAACTCACAGCCCCGCAAGGGGACTGACCGGCTTCTTTATAAAGTTGACTATCCGAGTTAACATTTCAACTCACAGCCCCGCAAGGGGACTGACAGGCGCTTTCTGCGTGATCCTCGGCCCATTTTTCATATTTCAACTCACAGCCCCGCAAGGGGACTGACAGCAATTTTAGCCAAAAATATTGCCTGACCAAAATTGTTTTTTGTATTTATTTCACATATTTCTACTAATTTCCCCTCGCACTTTCAGGATTTCCATGGCCTTTAGGCTAAGATTTCCCTGTTTTTTCGGTGCGAATGTCCCGAGGTTTTTCTGTATACATGCTTCTCGCACTATAATAGCAGCGTTTCCGTAACATCAAATCCCGGCTTAGCGCCAATATGTTCTACCTTATTTTTGTATTTCTCACCCAGATAATAGAATCTCAGACTATCTACGTCTTTGTCGATGAGATTTTCAAGTATGTTTTTCACCTGTCTGCATTTTGCTGCATCCATCTGACATTCAAATACAGAGTTCTGCACTCTCTGCCCATAGTTGGTGCATTCCTTCGCCACCTGACGCAAACGTTTTCTTCCTGCTGCCGTCTGTGTATTCACATCATAAGTAATCAAGACCAGCATTTATTCACCTACTTCCAGAAAAACGGCGGATATTCATCCAGATCGCCTCTTAAATATCTCGCCAGCAACATGCTCTGAACATAGGGAGCCATTCCCCATTCGATTTTTTCGTCCAGAAACGGATGTTTTATAGTTTCCTGTTTTTTAGCCTGCCAGGCAGATAAAAATACTTTTCTTCCTTCCTCTGTCATAATGACTGCTTCGTTTTCTTTTTTGATAAAATATTTTTCCTTCATGATCTTTTTGTTGATCAATGTTAAAACAAATCGGTCAACCATGACACTGCGAAATTCTTCCATAAGATCCAGTGCCAGAGACATACGGCCGGGTCTGTCTGTATGAAAAAATCCCACATACGGATCCAGACCAACCGCTTCCAGTGCTGCTCCGCACATGCCGGCAAGCAGCGAATATCCAAAAGACAGCATTGCATTAACATAATCCAAAGGAGGTCTCTTATTTCTTCCGTGGAAATAAAACACATCCTTTTGCTGCAGGATCAGATCATCGAAGACAGAAAAATATACAGAAGCCGCTTCTCCCTCCAGACCTAATAGCTCATCCGCATGTTCACAAACTCTTATTCTTCCCATACTCTGTGCCAGAAACATTGACTTATTTTTTATGTTTTCCGTATCCAGACGTATGGAGTGATCCCGCACAGCCCGTTCCAGGATCCATCTTGAATTATGTACTTTTCCGAGGATAAAATTTCTTGCAATATGTACGCTCTCATCTTTATTATCACTGATTCGGTATTGCTGCTTTCTCAGTGTTACATTTCCCTTGACTTCACCTGTAACTCTGGCAAGAAATCTTCCGTTCCCGGACATAAAAGAAAGGCTTATATTTCTCTGTGCACATGCTCCCATAAGTGCCGGACTGGCTCCGGTATATCCAAATGTAACGATTGCCTGCAGATTATGCAAAGGAATTCTTCCGATTTCCTTTTGGTCTTCCAGAACGACCACATTTTCACCATCCAGTGACAGATATCTGTTGCCGGTGGTTACATACAATGTATTTAACAATCTTTTCATTCTTGTTCCTCATCTGCAATGATCCTATCAATATATCCGGAAACAGATTTCTTCTTGTTCAGAATCGGAAGGCATATATCCTTCAGAGAACAGGCGTTACATCGGGTGCCTGTTTTTACCTTTGGCGTGTACCGCTGCTCATAGTATTTATGCATCTCCTCAAATACCCTCCGAACCTTATCTCTGATTTCATCTGTAAATTCCACCTTCATGCGATGCCTTATCTCACCGTAAAAAATATATCCATAGGATATCGTGCAACATAGCATTTCCTCCAGACACATCGCCTGCGCCGCCAGCTGAAGAATATCAGAATCATCTGTTTTGGGCTTTCCTCTTTTGTATTCTACCGGAATCGCCTGATAAGATCCCTCCTTGCCTGCCAGACGGATCCCATCATTGACCTTATGAAATTCCACCACATCACACTCGCCGCTCACTCCCATTTCCCGGGAGTGAATCGGCAATGCGCGCACGACCAAAAGATCACCTCGTTTTTCTTTCATCTCTGCATCGTGTGCTTTTTCGTGAAGGATTTTCCCTTCTACTGTTCTGACATTTTCCTGCCACTGCATCTCTATATATGCCAGTGCCCACTGTCTTCTGCAGAACTCAAAGTGCTGGATTCCGGATAGCTGGAGGAAATCCTCCTCCTGAAACAACGCTAAAACACCTCCGGTTCTTTACATCCGTCTACATGCCATGTGATCTCATAATCTGAAAACTCTTTCGGACGTTCCTTTTTGGCCTTAATGTCAAAGCCTCTCTGGATCCTGCCACTGGAGATCTCCGGTGTCTTAGCATCATGCTGCCACCAGTACATCCTGCAGACATCCACACTTCCTTCCGGTCTGGCAGAAGAAGCATCGTTTTCAAACAAGGTTTTTAATGCCTCCTTCAGAACTTCTGCGTCCTCCTGACTGAATCCCGTCTTTTCCGCAAGCTGAACATTGACGCTTCCCATCACTTTATATACTGCAAAACCCACTCTGTGTTTTGTACCCATAGTATCGGAAGCCTTACTCTCTTTTCCGGATTCACTGTTCACGCTCTTTGTGATCTGCATGCTGATAATGTCGATGGGGGAAAGGCTGATTGCCTGATGGATGGAAACAGGGCCCCTTACTCCAAAGGACACAGGAATCCCTTTAAATGCAAACACCTGTCCAAAAGTTCTTACATCCAGCCATTCCTTGCAGGCGATTGCTGCACAGACATCACGATTGGCTTTCTTTGGGTCAGCGATCTGGGCCTTCAGCTCCGCACATCCATCGGCACGGTCCTTCAAGCTGCTGTAGGAATCGTCCGCCCGGTCATCGGACTGCACAAATATTTTCTGCCCGAGATCCTGGAATCGATTTCTTATTTTCCTTTTGATGCAGACATCTGATATTTCACCATAGCCATCCATGCTGATCCTCGGACGGTTTCCGTTTAACGGATCACCATTGGGATTGGCATTGTCAACACTCACAAATAACGTAAAATCGATTTTCCCCTTTAACTCGCTCATCATTATTCCTCCTCTTTTTCATTAAACTTTGTCTTTTTTGATGTCAGCTCATAGGCCTGATGATGAAAGCCTAACAAATATAATCCATCCAGCTTGCTGTTATCACCAAAGCTGTCCACATCGAATAAGCCATTGATCTCATGCAGCAGGTTTTCATAAAAACGTCGCTCCGGAAATTCCAGTTTATACATATAGGGCTGGATATTTTCCTCGATCATTTTCCATGTTTCAAAGGGTCTCTGCGAAAAAGTGCTCATATATCTCTTTGCATTCGTCACTCTCGCCTTATCCTTCTCATCATACGTGCGGTATTCGATCCTGTCCGCAACTGCCAGCAAGCGTCCGTATAAATAACTTCTGTTCGTTTCTTCCTTATCTAATGCCACAGTCCATTCCTCCTGTTCATTTTCTTTTTTCCATTTTTTTACCAGCGAACAGGCCAAAGTCAAAACCCGTTCCCAGTTATTTCGATCCTTATAGGCCAACGGCGTTGAGGCCTTCTGCACCGCGCGGTTCACATAATCGTAAGGGATCCTGTGTCCACTCCAGATACAGGGAAGCAGTCTTTTCGCAACCTCTGCATACATTCTTTTTCCGTTTGCGTCCACGATCGTAAGTGTTCCTTTACTTTCGATACCAAATAAAATATCTGCGATATCCTTAACTCCGACCATACCGTAAAACTGTACTCTTTTTTTGTCTTTCCATTTCGTGTGGATCCAGCCACAGCTTTCATGCCACTTTTTAATATTTTCCAGATATTTTGCAGAATCCAGAGTTGCCTCCTCCACCATCGACAATCTTCCCGGGGTCGCTGCATCAAAGCTGAGCAGGATCATTGATGACGTATTCTCGATCTTCTGCCCATATCCCCTGATCGCCTTATAAAAGTTTTCGGCAGTAATCGCATTCCCATCGGATACTGCACTCTCATCATTTTCCTCGTCATCCCAGTCATCCTGTTCTTCGTCATACTCAGATGCGATATCCTCCGTATCCGCATTCCATCTCGGCATGCTTGATCGATTGGATTCCCATGTTACGATGACCAGCGTATCGAAAAAGGTTCCCTGCTTACGGATGATCCACTTCAGGGCATTATGTATCTTCTGGGATGTTTCATTTCCTACTGCAAAGGCTTCCTCTTTACTGACAAAGCGTCCCCGATAAGTAAAATTCTGGCTGTCATTTGCAGAGATCAGCTTTGCGCCATCTCCTTCATTGCGGATCTTTCTGGAATGGAGATATGAAATAGCCTCTGTATTTCCGGTAAGATAACAAAGTCCCTGTTCTTTTTCCCTTGAACGAACATAGCTTATATAACGCTCATGCAGGCTTCTGTCTTTCCAGCACTCATCCGGGCACGTTTCAAACACGCCTGAGCTTTCCGGCCGGATAATAAAACGTACAAATGCCTTTGCCTGCTCGATCCCCTGAAGCTTTTCCTTATCATCGATCTTTCCCTGTTCATTCAGCTTGATGATCTTCTGATCCGAAAGATCCCGGATCAGGCTGTTCTTTTTCAGGTACTGATAAACGGCCAAAACCTTCTCATGGCTGAATTCTGATTCCGCCCATTCCTTCAGCTGGGAAATATATAATTGGTAACAGACCCCGTCATCCTTATAATACTTCGTGTAATCTCCCGCAAGATACCTCAGATTATCGCACAAAGGATGGGGCTCCTTTCCCGCTGTACGGCTTCCGGATTTTTCTGTGACCGGTATCACAGTCAGCTTGTCCTCCGGACTTACAAGCTTTGCCTCCATAAAGTTTCCATTCCTGTCGATGGTTACCTCGATCTGTGCGGTTACTGTCGTATGGAACGGTGGCAGAAGAACATAAGGCATATCTCCCCGATATTCAATGATCCCTACTTTATCACTGTTTATTTCATACAGATCGATCAGTTCATTTACCCAGCTCACTCCTCCACCTCCTCACCGGCAAATTCTTCTAGTCCGGTAAAATTGCCTTTTCCGAAGACCTTGCGCTGCATTTCCCTGATGTGTCTTTTCTGGGTACACTCCTCGGGTCTTAAAAATTCAATGATCCCGCCTTTCTTCATTACCGGTTTCCAGAAGCGTACCGTCATCTTTCCTTTATCTTCGTCTAAGACCGCTTCCTCTGCGTAGGTGATCCCATGATACATGAAACCATAATCCACTTCTCCGGTCATGGTATCATAATAGCTCTCTCCCTCGCCGAATACGCACGGCTCCTCGAAAGCCTGACACTCTCTTGTTCCAAGGAAAATATCCCTGCGCCCGCCTCGATTTACCATTCGCTTCGCCATATTGTGGTACTTGTTCTCATTTCTGTCCTCCGCCAGCTCCGGATGATTATAATTCATCTCGAAATGTGCCCGCACCTGATATCGTACATCTTTTAAGTAGGTATAATATGCAAGCTCATTGCCGCCATTATATGCGATCGGGCGGATCCCTTTTGTTTCTGTCTGGATCGGATTCATCACTCTGACAGCATCGATGATCCATAAGATGGTTGGCTTCCAGAAAATGCTTTCCACGATTCCCCGCAGCGCCTCATACGTTGGGATATGATAACTGGTTTTCTCGCCGCCGACACGAAGTACAGGATCTGAAAAAAGCGCATACGGACCATATACTTCAAATTCGATCGTATTTCTGTATTTTTTCACCGCTCTCACCTCCTTTAAATTTCACAAAATCCCATTTCAGGCTCATCCACAACACCCGCTTTCTTATCATAATATCCATCACATAATACCAGAATCCCTTCCTCCTTTTCGTATATGGCATTCCCCAGTTTATTTTTCCTGTTTTCTGAGATGCCAACGGTATATCTCTGTAATTTTCTCAATATCTTTTTCTTTTCTGCTTCCGTCTGTGTTTGAGACAGCTCCTCAAGCAGCCGCTTCGGTTCATTTCCATAGGGAACTACGACACTGATTTTGTGGGTATCAGTGATGACCTCAAACTCACGTCCGGCCGTTAAAAATGCCTGTGGAAGCTTTGTATGGATCTTTCTTTCATATTTTCGATAATATTGGTTTTGTCCTGTCTGATTTTTCCCAAGAAGATCGGTCAAGGTCATTGTCACTCCGCTCACCTCGACCGGATATTTCGTTTCCAGCTCTCGTAATTGTGAGTAATAAGCAGAATAATAGAATTTTATGGCCGCCTCCGAATCGAGGGCGCCCTCATCAAGATCAAAACTATGTAAGACCTTCTGCAAAGCTGCCTGTGCATCTCTGATTTCCCGCAAGTGCTCCAGATGCTCCGCATCATCAGACATCTGAACAATATAGACCGCTCCCATTTTTCCAAGCTCCTTATGACGATTGCATCTTCCGGCAGCCTGAATTACGTTATCTAATCCCGCCTTTGACCGGATCACACAGCCAAAGGAAAAATTAACGCCCGCTTCCACCACCTGTGTACTGACACAAATGATCTTTTTTTCTCTTTTTTTCAATGCACGCTTTATTTCCTTCAGCGTATCCAGCTTGTGCTGCGGACACATATTATTGCTGAGATGAAAGATCTCATATTCATCCGAACAGCTCTCCTCCAGCCTTCGGAATACCTGAAATGCACATGCGGTAGTATTTACGATCGCTAAAGTACTCCGGTATTCTTCGGTTTTCTCAAGTATAAACTCCTTCAGATCTTCGGTTTTCATCCCGCCCGGATAACGTTCTGTTTCATCGATGATCTCTGCCCGTTTAAAAACCTCTGCATATTTTTCAGTTTCCCTTGACATTTCCCTGCATTCACATATATTATTTTCCTTAAGAGGAGCCAGCGTCGGCTGTGTCGCAGAACATAATACAACCGTTGAACCGCCAAACTGCGTAAGGAAATTTACCGCCAGATTAAAAAGCTCCGTACATTTTACCGGAAATGCCTGCACCTCATCAAATATGATAATACTATTGCATAAATTATGCATTCTGCGAATGCAGGACTTGCGATCGGAAAACAATGTATTCAGGATCTGTACTGCTGTTGTTACGATGATCGGTGTGTCCCAGGTTTCCGTGAGATCGCGATATCGTTCTTCCTCACCATCCTCGCAGATCACGTTGCAATGATGCTCCAAAACAACCGAGGGCATTCCTACCGCACTTCTTATTTCTTCCGCATTCTGTTCCAGTATGGAATTATAGGGTGCTATATAAATAATCCTCTGCTTCTTCTGTTTTTCGGCATGATATAGAGCAAAACGAAGACTGCTCAAGGTTTTTCCGGCAGCAGTCGGTACGGTCAAACGATATCGTTTTTCCTCTGATTCTGCAGCCGCTCTGCAGGAATCCGATATCTCCTGCCGAACATCATTGAGCTGATTTCCCTGATCCGGATTTTTCCGAACTTCATTTTCCATATACTGTTCAAAATTGCAGATACATTCCTTCCATATTCTCTGCGTTTCTTCCTGCGAAAATCTTTTCTCAATAGGGATATCCTGAAAAAAACAGCCCGTATCTGTCCAATCCCCATCGATCAGCAGCGATAATGCGACCCTCAGATACATTCCCAGATAAAAATATCTGCTCCCGTATTTTTTTCCTGTGGAATCACAATTCTTAACAAAATCCCCTATCTTTTGAAGCATGATCCGGTATGACTGATCTGCCTGCTCTCCAATCTTCTCTAACAGTTCTCTATCATAAAGCTTAAAAAAACTTTCTTTGATACGGGAATACTCAATCTCTTTTTTCAAGCGCCGTTCCTGCAGCATCTGGCCATTTTCTAAATTAATACAATCCTCCAGCCCATGATGAAAGTAGATCAACGTGCTGATAAATTCCGAAGCCGGGTTTCCCCTTAATAGCTCTAACGCAATCCTTCCTCCGGCGGTGGAATGATCCAATCCATACTGATGAGCCTCGTCCCCTCGCGCAAGGATATTTCTAAAATCCGCCTGATTTTCCGTACCGAGCTTTCCCGCATCGTGAAGGAATCCTGCCAGCTCTACAATACTTTTCAGTTCCGGAAGCTCACATATCCGGGAGGAAAAGCAAGCCACATTCCCCGAATGCTCCTGCATGAATTGGCATCTTTGGGATTTATGATCCACATGTGCCAGCTTTTGATAAGCCGGATTTTGATCCTGCAACTGCTCCCGCAACTGATTCTGCTGCTGATTCTGCTGTTCAGAAAGCTTGATCTTCGCACTTTTCATTTTGCCTCTCTCCGTTTATCTGCCTCTTATTTACTGTAATTTCATCATAGTCCCTTTGTCTTAAAAAGTCAATGTATTATATAAATTTATAATAATATAAATTTGTTATTGAATGGGGATGACAAATTTAAAAAAGCAATCGAATCATTTCAATTCAATTGCCTTTTTATAAATATATAACAATATTTTTCAACTCACAGGCTTTCGCCTGACTCGCAGCAATGACAGCGAGAACGGTGTTGTCCTGTTTCCGATGCCGATTAATGCTTTTTTATTATAGCGTTCACCGAAACGCTTGACAAGCTTAATTTTAGCGGATTTCTTCCTGCGAAAAATAAGTAAATAGAAATAAGTAAGTAAAATAGAAATCCGGAAGGATTCCCAAAGCCTGCGGATCCATTCCGGATTATTCTATACTTAGTGCAAGAGCATCTCTCCGCGAAGATGCGCAGTGATTCTGATAGAAGCATGTCAGCTTCGCTGACCAGAATCACGCGCCAAGTCCCACGGAGGTTCGGCTTGAAGCTCGCTTTACTGCTTGCTTCTTCCGTCCCAGACACCGTTTTTATCTACATAGTATCCGTCCGGTGTCCTTTGTCCGGCGTACATGATCCCTCTCTTTCCATCGGAAATCGGGTTAAAATAGTACCATGCTCCATCGAGAAGCACCCAGCCGGTCTGCATGCCGCGTTCCAGGTCCATATAGAACCACCCGCTGTAATCTTCATCTCTTAACCAGCCTGTCTTGGCATAGCCAGCTTCATCAAAGGCCCACCAATTTCCGTTGATCTGCTCCCAGCTATGCGAAATATCACCGGAATCACGTACGATACCCTTCGGATAGGTATTATCTGCAAAGCGTAACCACCAGCCATGCTCATCCATCATCCAATGGCTCTTTCCGTCATTGACAAAGCTGTTTGTTTCTCCTGTGATAATTCCTGCCATACTGTCGATCGTTCCTTTGACTGAATCGTGGCTGACTGCACCGCTGCCGGAGGTTTTATCCTTACCGGAGGACGGGTTGTTGCGACTTGGTATTTCCGGCTCATCCGAAGCATCTGAATCATCCGTTCTGTTCGATTCGTTCGGCTTGCCTGCTTCGCCTGGTTTTCCCGTTTCACCCGGTTTGCCTGTTTCGCCCGGTTTTTCCGTTTCACCCGGCTTTTCCGTTTCGCCCGGTTTTTCCGTTTCGTCCGGCTTATCTTCCGTTGCTGTCACTTCTGCCATACCGGTCATTGCTGCGATCTCATAACGAGCGGAGGCCCATTCATTCGGTGTAAATACCACCTCGTAGCTATGGGTGCCCGCCTGTGCCGTTAAGGCCGGATCCTTCCAGGAAAAGCTTCCGTATTCAGTGCTTCCTCCTGATAAGGCAGAATCACTCAGAGGACTTCCCGCCTTCACCGATGCTGCCGTCGGCCAGGTGATCTGCGGTGCAGCCACCTTTCCGATTGCGAAGGTATGCGCAGCCGGAGCAGGCGTGTTGTATTTGGCCGCCCACTCATCATAAGTGTCAAAATCAAACTCGGCTGTCATCCGGTGCGTTCCTACGGATGCGACTCCCGGCTTTGTCAGGTTGAGAACCGCAGTTCCAGTTTCCCCTACAGGGATCGTATCCGGAACCTGATTTCCATTATCATAGAAGCGGATCTTACCCTGCAGCTTGTCACCATACGCTCCCTGAATACTTGCAATGATATCAAAATCATCCTCGTAGGTTCCGAGAATCCCTTCCGGCTGCTGCGCTCCGGTACTCCGGTTCACAGCCGTTAAGGCAAGGGTGAGTGTTCCTTTTTCAATGGTGATCGTTCTCTTTGCCGGTGTGCTTGTGCCAAGGTAATTTGTTCCCTCTGCCATGGTGATGCTTACCTCTGCGGAACCAGTGCCTTTGATGGTCACCTGACCCTGTTCGTCCACGGTGAGAACATTTGCATCGGAGCTTGTATAGGTCAGAGCTCCATCTCCCACTACCTTCACACCTGTCAAGGAAAAGCTGTCATCTCCATAGGTTTTTTCTCCAGTCCATGCTTGCGGATCGATTGAAATCGAACCCTGTATCCGATGGATGGTTCCGGTCTGAGCTGGATATGTGATAAGGTAATTCTGCAGATTCACTGTGCTCTCACCCGTCTCAACCCTTGCCTTTGAGGAATCAATGGTTACCGCCTTACCGGTTCCGGCATTGGCATCTTCAAAGCTTCCTTTCAGGCCACTGATAGTATAGCTCTGACCCGAAGCTCCTATTTTTACCGTCGCCTCTAATGCGATATCGGTACTTCCGTCATAGGACTTTTCAATGGGTGTCTTAACAACTGCCTGCAACTCTATCGGAGATATCTCCGGAATCACACTTTGGGTCAAAGTTTCTCCATACTGCCCTTCCGATGCTCCCTCCGGGCTAAATTCTACCTGATATGCAGTGGTTCCCGTTACCTCCGGATAAATTGAGGAAGCGGATGTTCCGCTCTGATCCGTACTGAACTTCCATGTTCCTGAAACCGGTGATCCACTATAATTAACGACCCGAAATCCCTCTGCCAGCTGTACCGGAATCTGATCAAGTGTCTGTCCATAGGTTCCCTTCGCTTCAAAGGATACAGTGCCGGAGCCGCCGATCTGTAAGATATCCGGCGTTGTCACCGATAAGCGATCAGCCGGCTTCGATGCAAAGTCGCTGTCTGTTGCTTTCACACGAAGGGTTACATAATAGGTTTGAGCCGGAGTCAGACCATTAAACCGATTACTAAACTGATTCCCTGACTGCCACTGAAGCTCACTATCCGCAGATTTTGAAATTCCGTACTCACAACCGGAAACGGGCTGTCCCTTTACCCTGATAGAGTAGCTGTCTTTCGTTACATCTGTTCCCTGTATCTGGGCCGGTTTTGCCGGTCTTACCGGAATCTTTATCTCGACTGCTTCACCTTCTGTGGTGGAACCTGCGGCTGCCTTGCGCACATACAGAGTAATCTCTGTCGCACTCTCCGGCTGTTTATCCAGAATTTCTGTCAGAGGAGCCTCGCCGCCTGCCCGGATTCTTGTCCAGGTTGTGGCATCCTGAGATTCCGCATATTCCAGCTCATACAGAGCCGTATTTTTCAGGACTTCCCTTTGATAATCAATAGAGGTCTGTTCACGCTCTAATACATTCTCATCCTTGCCTGCCTCAACCTTTCCGGTAAATTCCACACCGCCAAAGGAGGCTTTCACTGCCTCCGAAGCCGGAAGGTACATATAGAGCTTTCCGCTGGAATCTGTCCGGACATCCTTAAAGCCGTAGGTGCTTCCTTCACCTTCAATACCTGCTTTTTCAACCAGTGTATTATTCTCATAGATACCGGTCAGATCCGCTGTGGTGTAATAAACCGGGTCATCCTTCCCGTCTTTTGGTGTATTCTTCTGCCACGTTTCGCCTACCTTTTCCCAGCCATAAATGATCGGTCGCTTTATATATCCATTCGCCCCTATCAAACAGATCGTTCCACCCTTAATCTTCACATCAGTTGGTGCCTGTGTATTATCATTTTTTCCCATCCCAATATGGGCGATTGATCTCTCCCATGACTCCTTAATATCCAAGCAGATTGTGCCGCCGTCAATCAGCACCTTCGATGAACTGGCATTACCACTTCCGATGCAGGCTCCCTGTTTAGAATAGGCTGTAATCATTCCGCCATGAATCTCAATCTCGGCAGTTATCGCCGGTTTACTACGGGCATATCCAATACCACTTCCAATTCCGGCACCGTTCTCCGAGCTTGCATTCACCGTTCCGCCTTCTATCACGATTTTACCGGTTCTTTCCTGGCTATCAGCACTTCCTGTTCCGATTCCGGCACCCCAACTACCTTTTGCAGTTACAACTCCTCCGCTAATCCGTATTTCTTCTACACTTTTTCCTGCCGAAGCACCGATGGCAGCTCCCCTAGGATTGTAATCCGTCATTTTTGCAATTACAGTTCCCCCCTTGATGTGAATGATTCCTGTATCCTGTCCTACATTTCCTCCAATTGCTGCACCCGTCTTGCTTACCTTTGTGTTATTGAGCACCTCTATGGAGCCCTGCTGTTCCGGTTCACTGTCAATCGTAAGCTTCGCACCTTTTGCCACGCTGATGCCGGCAGATGAAGAAGAATTCTCTGATGTATTAATCGAAATCTTGTTTTTCCCTTCCAGATAGGTGATCACCTGGGACGCTCCGTTTATCTGAATCGGTGCGATAGCCTTTGCCGGTGTAATCGTAAGGTTCTTTAATACGAGCTTTAGTTCCATGGAGGCTGGAGTATTCACAGAGAGATGATAATTCTCCACATTATTCCCAGATGAAGTGATCCGATAGCATTTATCATAGGACTGGTCTATTAACTTCTCACTAACCACCTGATCAGAATCGGCTGCTTTTTTAGAATAGGAAATCGCCAACTGACCATTATCCACGTAAAAAGATATATCTCCAAGGGAAAGATCCAGCTCTCCCTCCAGTGCCTCTGCCGCATTTAATACGATGATATCCGTTCCGGCAGCCGCTGCCTTTACCATTTCGCTGTTCAGGGTAAAGCTTCCACCGGAGCTGCCTAATTCTTTGATGCCTGTATTTATCACAAACCGGTAATTTCCGGCCGGAAGATATGCCAGAGCAGATGCATGATTGCCTGCTTCTGCATCGATTGTCAGCTTCCCGTCAAAGGCAAACTGGCCTTCGTCCTGCTTTAATTCCACCGGAGCTTCTGAGACAGCTCCAGCCAGCCGTCCGGCTGTCAGGGATACGTTCTCTGCCGCCTGCACCTTTGATGAATAGAAGTGGAACCGGACAGGATACAGGGGTTCTCCGATGGTAAGGGAAAGCTTCGTTTCCTCCTCTGACTTCATCGTGAGGGATCCTGTTACTGTAAAGCTATTCATATTTTCTCCTTCCCCTCCTTCTTCCTTTACCTGAACCGATACCGGAACCACTCCGGACAGAGGCGTATACCAGCTGACTTTATCAGTCTTTAGCTGATAACCGGAAGCTTTTTGAGATAAATAGGTTACTACATCCGGTGCAGTGCCGCCTTCGCTTGCTTCTTCCCCCAACCGAGCCGTCAATGTATAATTCTTATCATTCTTCAAACGGCCATCATGGATAGTCAGATCCATTGTCTTCTGGTAGGCAGTTTTTCCAAGTGTGACGGAGATGGTTTCATCCTTTCCTTTGTTTAAAGCAACCCTTCCCTCCATCGTCTTACCTTCCCCGCCCCCGGAAGGCTTCAGCACTACAACCATCTGCATATTTCCAGAATGGCCTATCCACTGGGTTATATCCGGTATCGTTCCCCTGAATCCGGAGACGGTCATCTGAGTGCTTGTTTCATAAACCGGAGTTGCTTTTTCTGTATCATTTTCCCGATACAGGGATATGTCCGCCGGATAGGTTCCATCTGGTAGCTGGTTATCATATGCGGAGATTCGGAATGTTTTCTTCCCGTAGGTACAGTCTCCCCGGGGCTCAATTTTGCTTTCAAGCGGCAGCTCTAACTGCACCTCCTCGGAAATAGTGACACTGCCGCCTTTCATGCCATTTCCAGACAAAGGCTTTAACACTCCATAACCAATATTTCCGCCCGTTACCTCCACAGATCCACTTAATATCCGGATATCGCCACAGGATAATTGTAAACCATCCACTCCATTCCATCCGGTGCCGATGGCAGCTCCCGGATATCCTAATTCGCCATTATTATAAGAAGATACGGCTATATTGGGAGCTTCGCCTTCCGTCCCGCCGATCACGATGGTGTCTACACCTCCACCAGCTCCGCCTCCGATTCCGGCTCCTGTCTCCCTTCCTCCTGCTGCGGTTATCCTTCCGCCCAGTATTTCAATGGTTCCGCCGATTCCATACAGACCGGTTCCGATTCCGGCTCCTCCATGATAACGCGTCGATTGGGAAACCTGATAAGCTCCACCTTCAGCTACAATGCTTCCACCCTTGATTATAATCGTTCCTGTCCCATAGTTCTTATCTGCACCTTCGTAACCTGTTGTTCCGGGTTTTCCTCCGATACCGGCGGCCCCATAGGCGCCTCCCACTGCCTTCAGACTTCCGGTACTCTGCTCCGTAATAACCAGCGTTGCATCTTTTCCCACCTCAATTCCGGCTCCATCATCCAGTCCCACAAGTGTATTGGTTCCTTCTAATGTCAAATTCAGCCGGGCATTGCCTTTCAGGTAAATACCGGCCAGATTCCATCCTCTGGCCCCATCAGATTTGATCGTTACATTTTTAATCGTCAGATCGACCGTAACATTATCAATTATGATACCGCCCTTGATGTCTGTATAAGTCGACTCCGGCCGGGTGCTCGGGCAATAGGAGCCGGTAATGGTTTTTCCATTAAACTGATCTTTGTTAGTGCTATTAATGAGCAGATGCTTATTATTCAGGTTATATTCCACGCCTGCCAGAGTCACCAGCTGCATCTCTCCTACGAGAACGCAGATTTCCGGAAGCTCTGTCTCCTCTCCCACTGAATATTCCTCCGGCAGAACCGGTGTATAGACATAGGCACTGCCGTTGTAGTCCTGGTTTGCCTCATGATAGCCTGCCCAGGTCTTATAGGATGTTTCAATAGGTTCTCCATCCTCGTCAAATTCTTCAAAATATTCCTGTGGGGAGATCCCGCCGTGAAATTCCGGGTAGTCGCTCTCACCAATATCCAGCTTCCAGGTCACGCCGGAGATCCTGCTGATATTCTCATCTGCTTCCGCTTCTGAACGTTCTTTTTCATCATCAGCTTCCGCATCTATCTGCAGTTTCCCTTCTGCTTTTGGAGCATCCTCTAAAGTTTCCTGCTTCATCCGAACCTCCAGAGTATCCGGAAGAACGATATCGCTTTCTTTGGCACCCAGAGACAGCTTCTGCACCGCAATAGCCTCATCCAGCCCCAGGAACGCTTCTATCTTTGCCCCTGTTGCTGTGCCGTTTGGTGCTCCGTTTGTTCCGGCCTCGGTTCCTGCTATTGCTCCGTTTGCCCCTGCTTCTGCTTTGTTTGCACCTGACTCTGCTCCCGCTTCTGCTTTGCCTGTATCTGCATCTGCCCCTGCTTCTGCTTTGCCTGTATCTGCATCTGCTCCTGCTTCTGCTTTGCTTGTACCTGACTCGCCACGGTTATCTTTTATTTCCGCATTCGATGGAGAAGCATTCGACGGAGAAGCTTTTAATACAGATTCTTTTGACGTAGATTCTTTTTCTGCTGTTTCCGCAGTATCATCTGCCTCCGTTTCAGCCCCGATCCGCTGCAGCGAACCGGCCGCCAATGCCTGCGGCTGCCATTCACATGTATTCCATATTAATATAGCTGACAATGCAGCTGCTAAAATTCGTTTTGATTTTTTTCTCATACCATTTTCCTCCCACTGAGACAAATTTGCTATTACTCACCACCCGAAAGAGGCGGGAGTCTTCTCGACTGTGATAAACATCAGATTCCCGCAATATTTACATTTTTCGCATAATCTTCTATACTAATAGTATATCAATTACGTGTTTTTCTGAAAACCACCTCGACGCAAATGGTCAAACCTCGACCTAATTGGTTCAGAAGCATCGTGGTGAAGGGAGTGCTGCAGTGATGATGCATATTGCTATTGTGGAAGATTTCGTTTTCGATCAGAAGCATCTGATCGATTTAATACAGAAGAATTTCGAGAAACATGGAGAAATGGCTGATTTTACCTGCTATGAGAGCGGCGAGTCCTTTTTAGAGGCTTTCCGCCCCGGTCTTTTCAACGCCGTATTTATGGATATTATGCTTGCAAAAAACGGCCTGAACGGGCTTGAAACAGCCGAAAAGCTTCGAGCTGTTGCCGCACGGATCCCTCTTATCTTTGTGAGCAATGAGCGGGACTATTCCCTTGAAGGATACCGGGTACATCCGCTTGACTATCTCTTAAAGCCGGTGGATGCAGACGCTCTGGACTGGTGCCTCAATGAGATCCGCACCTTTCTTTCCGAACCGGCTTACATTGAGATTCAGGCTGTCCTTGGACAGGGGCAGTCATCCTGCCAGAGGATTCTTCTGGATGATTTTTTATACGCGGAAACGCAGAATCACCGCCTGATCATCCACACGTTAAAGGGGGATGTTGCCACACGTCTCTCCTTTTCGGATCTAATGGAGCTGCTGCCAAAGGGCGGACGTTTTTATATGAGCGGCCGCAGTCTCCTCCTCAATTTTTCGCAGGTGATCTCTGTGGAGGAGGATGGCTCTGTCCGTCTGAAAAATGGTTCCTGCCTTTTCTGCAGCCGTCGAAAGAAAAAAGAGACAAAGGAAGCATTTATGGAATACCTGTTTACCTGTATGCGGAAGGGGATGATAACCGATGAGTAATGCAGGCTTATTTCTACATACCACTATTAATCGAGATAGCGGTGATCATGATCGTCTATGCATTTTTTGTTCGGAAGCATACGTCTTATGGCAAAAAATGGTATGCCTTTATGAAATGGTTCGAAACCAGAGATGATACCCTGCTTGATATCATACGGGAATAATGCCATGCAGGGAAGCTTTGGAGCATGCGATTCTCCCCCTACTGCCCATTCTTCGAATACATCACCTTCGCGCTGATCCCCCTGATCTTTCCAAGCTTCCCGGAAAGCGCGCTGATCCGGTCGGCCGGAGCGTCTACGATAACGCTGATGATGTTCACATGTTTCTTTTCATATGGAAGTCCCATTCTTCCGATAATATAGGGGCTGTAATCGTGAAGGATCTGGTTGACCTCCCCCACAGCCTCTTTATTTTCTACAATAATTCCCACTACTGCGATTCTTGTTTCCTGTTCCATAACCTTCTCCTTTTGCCCTGCCGAAAATATTTCTTTTATCTTAATGTCAGAGGATTCTTTATGTCAAGTATACGCTGTGAAATTGTTCTTATATAAAAAATGTGTCTTGGCATATTCTCGCGCCTCACGCGGTCGCTTACGACAGTCTGCATCTTCGCGCGAATGCGCATCTTTGGCACGTCAGTGCCTTTTATGTAACAGGAAATTCCGAGGAATTTCCTGTTACATAAAAATAGTCCCGGCATACAGACTCTTCTGTCCATATCACCGGAACTGTTTTTATTTTTTACATGATCTTATCGCGGTAAAGTTTTCTTACTTTCTTACTAACAGAGACTTACCAGTCATCTCCTTCGGCTGTTCCATTCCCATAAGTTCGATCAGGGTCGGAGCGATATCTGCGAGACAGCCGCCTTCTCTGAGGCCGTATCCGTCGCCCGCGTTTACGAGGATAAACGGAACCGGATTCGTTGTGTGGGCTGTCCACGGCTCTCCGGTCTTGTAGTCGATCAGCTGCTCTGCGTTTCCGTGGTCAGCACAGATGAACATCACGCCATCAACCTCTTTGATTGCCTCAACTGCTTTTCCAACGCACTCGTCGACAGCCTCGATGGCCTTGATCGCTGCGTTCTCAACGCCTGTGTGGCCTACCATATCCGGATTTGCGAAGTTTACGATGATAACATCATATTTTCCGGAGCGGATCGCGCCTGTCAGCTTCTCACAAACGGCCGGTGCGCTCATCTCCGGCTGAAGGTCATAGGTTGCGACCTTCGGGGACTTCACAAGGATACGGTCCTCACCCGGATTCGGCTCCTCAACGCCGCCGTTGAAGAAGAAGGTAACGTGGGCATATTTCTCTGTCTCAGCAATTCTCGCCTGCGTCTTCCCGTGGGCAGCAAGGAACTCACCGAGAGTATTCTTGATCGTCTCTTTCTTGAATGCGACAAGTTTGTTCGGGATCGTCTCATCGTAATCAACAAAGCATACATAGGTGGTCTTGATCCTCTTCGCTCTCGCAAATCCTGTAAACTCGTCATCACAGAATGCGCGGGTCATCTCTCTTGCGCGGTCCGGACGGAAGTTGAAGAAGATCACGGAATCATTGTCCTTAATGGTTCCGATCGCATTTCCATCTTCTCCTGTCACGACAGCCGGAACAACGAACTCATCTGTCTTTCCGTCATCGTAGGACGCCTGAATCAGTTCCGTCGCGGATGTTCCCTTATTGCCCTCGCCTGCTGTCAGTGCCTTATACGCAAGCTCCACACGGTCCCAGCGGTTATCACGGTCCATCGCATAGTAACGTCCCATAACAGATGCCACCTTGCCGACACCGAGCTCTTTCATCTTCTCCTCTAACGCTGCGACGAAATCCTTTCCGGATGCCGGCGGAGTGTCACGGCCGTCTAAGAAGCAGTGAACGAATACCTTGTCGAGTCCGTTTCTCTTTGCGAGCTCTAAGAGTCCGTAAACATGGGTGATATGGCTGTGTACGCCGCCGTCGGATAAGAGTCCGAACAGGTGAAGCGCGGAGTTATTCTTCTTGCAGTTCTCAACAGTTGCAAGGAACTCTTCGTTCTTGAAGAAATCGCCGTCCTGGATAGACTTTGTGATTCTTGTCAGTTCCTGGTAAACAATGCGGCCTGCGCCCATGTTCAGGTGTCCGACCTCAGAGTTTCCCATCTGTCCGTCCGGAAGTCCGACAGCAAGTCCGCTGGCCTGACCCTCCACAAACGGGCACTCCTTCATTAAGCGGTCCATCACCGGTTTCTTCGCCTCATATACCGCATTTCCTTCATGTGTTTTATTCAGTCCGTAACCATCGAGGATCATTAACACTACTGGCTTTTTGCTCATGATTTTTTCTCCTTTATTGCGTGACTGCAGGATTATTTCACTTCTGAATCATTGCCTGCGTTCTTTTAATAAATGCAATCATATTTCTGCGCCTGAAGCGGAATTTTCCCGCCCATGACTTTTATATTTATACTATCATCGCAGAAACATCTATATTTTATACCAATCACATCATTCCTGCAACCATTTCAAAGAAGAAATCGTTATAAATTTATCATTCATTATCGCTCTTTTTCACAATATTGACATCGCTCAGAAAGATGGTATTCCTTTATCATATACTGAAGCTTTCTTTTCGAGATTCCCAGATACTGGGCAGTCTGTTCCCTGTGTCCTCTGCAGACCTCCAGAGCATGCATAACTTCATCCTTTGTCATCAACTGCTTTGTATAGCTGCGGCATACCGAGATCTGAGTAGGCGTATCCGGAAGTGCCTCTCTCTCCAGTGTCCCAGCATGGCTCTCCAATATTTCCGGCGGAATACAATTGATTTCCTTGACCGCCTTTGGTGTCATGACGACGATCCTTTCCGCGAAATTGCGGATTTCCCTGACATTTCCAGGCCAGTCATAATTCTTCAGCGTTTCCAGCACTTGCTCTGAAAGGTTTTTCTGCAAATTATACTTGATGCAGAAATGATGAAGGAAATGCAGACAAAGCGGAACGATGTCCTCTTGCCTCTCCCTCACTGGCGGGATCGTCAGCGGAATCACCTGAAGACGGTAATATAAGTCTTCCCGGAATGTCCCATCGTGAACCATTTCTGTTAGGTTCCTGTTTGTCGCTGCAATCAAGCGGAAATCAACTTTTTTTGTTTTTGTGGAACCGACCCTCTGAATCGATTTTTCTTCCAGAGTTCTGAGAATTTTTCCCTGAATACTGAGCGGCAGGGAGTTGATCTCATCCAGAAATAACGTACCTCCATCGGCCGCTTCCACCAGCCCCATTTTGCCTTCCTTGTTTGCGCCGGTAAAAGATCCTTTTTCATATCCAAACAATTCCGATTCGATCAGATTTTCCGAAAATGCCGCACAGTTTACTGTGATCATCGGCTTTTCTCTCCGATCACTTCTCTGATGGATGTAATTTGCGAGAATCTCTTTTCCGCTTCCTGACTCTCCGTAGAGGAGCACGGTGGAATCCAGGGATGCCACATTATCTGCCACTTCAAGGAGCGCGCGGAATGAACTGCTCTTAGCTACAATATCAGCGCCTTCCACCAGCTCTTTTCCGCTTCCGAAGCTGACGATCTGATTCTGGCGCAGGAGTGCCTGGTATAAGTTTTCAAAACTCTCCACATCCTGGAGTGCCATGATCACATATTTTATTTTTCCATTTTCATCAAAAATCGGTGTTCCCGTCACAACCCGGAGCCTTCTTTTACTATCCACATGGTCCTTATTTTTATAGTACTGCAACCGGCTGACCCTGTGGTTCTTCTTCTTTACAAGGTCAAACACACAGACATCGAGAATATTCAGGAAGTCATGCACATTCATTTTCAAGAATTCCAGCATAGGAATATTCCGCCAATTTACAAGTTCCGTATTTACAAACAAATAATTGCCTTCAGCATCAAATAATGCGATGCCAATATCAAGATTATTCAAGATTTCTAAGTATGGAAAGCTGTGCGGCGTCATATTTTCTCTCATAAGTATCTCCTCCACCAAAGAGTATACCATATTGCAACTTTAGGCACAAGCTATGCACGAGTTGCATTTTTTCTCATCTTTCTTTTATACTGCCTAAAATTGCAAAAAAGGAAGGCATCCCGTTTCCAGTAATGCCTTCCTTCTGTTTCATTGGACGATACACGTTCAGGTTCAGAACAGTTCCGCAAACGCCTGTACTCTTGTCAGGAGCTGCTCATAGTTTGTGTTCAGCGGATCGATCTCGATCGCCAGACACGGATATCCGGCCTTTCTCAGGTCACGCTCAAAGTACGGCTGATCATACTCTTCCGGATCACAGAATTTCATCATGCAGCTGATCACACCATCTGCTTTCTTTTCCCGGCACATATCGATCAGCATCTGTCCTCTCGGCTTTCCTTCCTCATGGATCAGGCTGCATCCATACCGTCCCATCCACTGCTTTGCAAGGCGCTTTAATCCGCCTCCTCCATTGGACGGGGTGTCGGTACGATACTGCTGGCTTTCCTGTACCAGATCATCTGCCACAATTGCAATGTTGTTCTTTTCCAGGATATCGAGGATTTCGTCAGGCTCACAGGAAATTCCCGTGAGGACTACTTTTCTTCCAGTAAACTCATGGACCGGAAGCTTCTTCAATTCTTCATTGATCTCTTTTATGATCTGGGTGTGCTCGCCCTTTTCATAGAACCAGGCACTCTTCATGACCGCATGGCGCACCTTCGGCGTAATAATATCCAGATGATCTGCCGCAAGATCGGCAAATTCCCGCATTGCCGCGTTGTGTGCATTGTAGACCTGTATGGTTTCCTGAAGACAGCGCTCCTTCATCATCTCTCCCGTAACGGTCGCCAGAATCACAAGGACCTGCTCATACTCACTGATCAGATATTCCAGGGCTGCCGGTGACTTTCTGTTCTGCGGATACACGATCGGCGCCATCGGAATTTTCTTTACTCCGAACCTCCAGTTCTGCGTCATGCAGCGGAGCGTATCGCAGAGCGCCGGGATGATCACCACAGACATTCCGTCATATGTACCGTTTAATCCATACTCCATGTTTGCCTGCATGACCGGACATGCAAACGGAGGCAGATAGCTCTTTGCAAGCTGGATATCTGCACGTCCTCCAAAAAGTCCCATGGGGATCATTCCAGACGCATGTACCAGCTCCTCCGGTGTGTATGGCTCAAAACATCCAACAATCTTTTTTCCTTCCTTCAGATACCGGTCCATCTGAGCCCGAGGATTCCGGCATGCTTCCTGTAAAAGTTCAATATTTTTTTTCAGATCAGCCATCTGCTTCCACCCCTTTCTTCTGGCTCATAACTTCAACCAGTCCCTGGATTCGTGTCTCAAACTGAGCTTCACTGAAGTTTCTGTAGTCCGCCTGGTCTCCGTCAAAGGAAGTAAACGGAACTCCCGCTAATTTTGAAAGCTGTCTCTGAACCTCCATCATCTGGCAGTCCATAACCTTACAGCTCCTGTTTACATGATAGATCGTTCCCTCGCAGCCGAAGCGTTTCAGCGCTTCTAAACGTCTGTCGAGCATCGTAGTCGCGTTGTCACCGTTTGTGGAGGCAAAGCAGTAAGCTCTCGCCATTCCGTCCAGATCCTCATACTCGATGGCCCACGCCTTACCGTAACTGGAGGCAACCATGTTGATTCCATGTTTTTTCAGTGTCCTGAGGTTATGACTCAGGTACGGCCAACAGGCAATTCCGTCCCAGGATACGCGGAATTTTTCTTCCACCGGGAATGTGGAAGTTCCATTTTTAATGTGTTCCTCGATCTCATCATTCAGCTGCTGCAGGATCGCTGTCGTCGATTCTTTTCCGCGGTTGCAGACCATACAGGCCATATAGTTGAACAGTTCGAATCCGCTTAAGGGGGAGGGCTTCCGATCCAGCAGGTTGTTGGCACGTTCCCACAGATAACTGTTCTTCTGACTGATCTTCATGATCTTCTGGAACCGCTCCTCATCCCATTTCTTCCCGGTAAATTTGCAAAGGTCCTCGATCAGCTGATCGATCTGGGCGCGCACATAGCGCACTCTCGTCTCTGTCACATAATCGTATGGATTATAACAGGTATCGATAAAAAAGATCGGGATGTTCATCTGCTTGGACAGATTCTCGTACCATTTTGTCAACTGGTTACAGATATTGTTTGTCAGAAGCAGAAAATCCGGTTTTACCATTTTTCCGCCGTCCGGAAGCTCGATTTCACTCTCGCCGTTCAAAACAGCCGCATAGGCGAGATTAACTTTTGCGTATGCGCACAGATCATTGGAATACCCGAGCTCACCCTCGCACTCCTGCAGGAACGGGTCAGCCTGATGTCTGGCCGCAATTCCCGCCGCATGGTTTTCCGGATAGAGAACATTTAATCCCAGTGTCTCTGCGATCTCCTGGGGGAAGATTGACGCGGACCAGCCCACCGGCTCGCCTTTTTCCTTGGCGAGTCTGGCGTTTTCAAACATGGCTGCCGTCTGTTCTCCCATCATGATCATGCTTTTTGCCTTTGGTCTCTTTGGTTTCGGGGCAGGAGCCGCAGCTGCTGCCTCGTTTACAGTCGTCTCACTCATAGTTTTTCTCCTTTTCGAATCTGCGTGTTATCTGATATCTTTTCCTTCATACATTTTCTGGATCTTATCATCAGAATATCCAAGCTCTTCCAGGATCTCCTTCGTGTCGCTTCCCACATTCCTTGACTCCCTGCATGGGATCTTAGCCGGATCGATGGATGCAAAATGTACCGGACCGTTCGTAAATACCGTCTTTGTTCCATCCTGATATTCATGGAAATAAGTGTAATGGTTTGCCTGTACCTGCTCATCATACGGAACATCCTTAAAGTGATAGCAGATCTCATGCGGCAGATCATGGTCGTTTAAGATCTTGTGCCAGTATTCCACGGTCTGTTCCTTGAACACTTCATCGAGGATCTTGGTGAGGTCTGCTTTATTTGCATAATAGGCGTTCTGAGTTGAAAATCTCGGATCTTCTGCGAGTTCCGGATGACCGATGCAGCCGCAGAACTCCGGGAACCGTCTGTAATCCACGATCGCCAGATAGATCCACTCGCCGTCTTTACCCTGATATGTATTGCTGCATGCATGTGCGCAGTTGTACCTGTCTCTCGGGTACTCTCTTCCGTTGAAACCATTTAAAATACCGCAGGTGAAAATATAGGTTCCCATCTGAAGAAGCGACACATCGACCTTGTCGCCGACTCCGGTCTTTGTTCTCTTAAATAATGCTGCCGCGATTCCTCCGGCAAGAGAGATCGCAACACTGTGATCTCCCACCCCGGCAACCGTCATGATCGGCGGTCCTCCTGCCGGTGCAAAGTCTCTTAAAAATCCTGTTCTCGCACAGAACGCGGTATAATCGTATCCTGGGCGGTTCTTCTCAGCACCTTCACTGCCATATCCGAGAACAGACGCGTGTACCAGTTTCGGAAACTGATCCTTCAGCTGATCATAGGTCAGACCCATCTGTTCCAGCGCCTGGACCCTGTAGTTGGTCAGGAATACATCGGCTGTCGCAAGAAGCTTCATCATTGCCTCTTTTCCTTCCGGCGTACGCATATTGAACGCGACAAAGCGCTTATTGATGTTCTGCATATCAAAGTTGGGATTCGCATGTTCTGTATACGGGGAAAGCGAGGTTCCATACTGCTTTCTCCACGGATCTCCATTCATGGATTCTACTTTAATTACATCGGCCCCCCACTCTGCCAGGAGTCTCGCTGTCATCGGGCCGGCCAACATTGTCGATAACTCTACTACTTTAATTCCCTCTAACGGTTTCATATCTGCTATTCCTCCAGTCTCTATTTTTATTTCAGGGGCTTAACAGCCTTTAAATTCTGCCTTTCTCTTTTCCAGGAATGCCTGGGTCCCTTCTTTTCTGTCCTCGGTTCCAAAGGCAACTGTCTGGGCGATGCGCTCGAAAAGAAGACCCGTATTAATATCGGTATCCATTCCCACGTTGATCGCCATCTTTGCAAGTCTCGTCGCCACAGGTCCTTTCTTCATGATCTGTTCCGCCATGGCTTTCGCGGCTTCCATCAGTTCTTCTCTCGTGTCCCCTGTCACCTGGTTCACAAGTCCGATCAGCTTCGCCTCCTCGGCAGTGATGATCCTGCCCGTGTAGATCAGTTCTTTTGCTCTTCCGACTCCCACGAGTCTCGCAAGTCTCTGTGTGCCTCCGGCTCCCGGAATAATACTCAGACTCGTCTCCGGCTGTCCGAATTTTGATCTTCCAGTCGCGATCCGGATATCGCACGCCATCGCCAGCTCACATCCACCGCCAAGCGCATATCCGTTGATCGCACATATTACCGGTTTATAGAGGTCTTCCAATGCTTTTAATGCAATTGTCGAAGTTCCCATCAGCATCTTCAGAGTCGGTCTGTCATGAATCTCCTGGATATCCGCACCGCTTGCAAGAGCCTTGTCCCCGGCTCCGCTGATAATGATGACCTGAACACTGTCATCATTCCCGGCAGCCTCAACAGCAGTCTGAATATCTTTCCACATTTCCGGGGAAAGAGCATTTCTCACTTCCGGTCTGTTTAATGTCAGATAAAGGATCCCATCTTTTACTTCATATAAGATATTTTTAAATTCCATCGTACCGCTTCTCCCTTCTTAGACTCTGTATTCGATCATCATATGCACAATTTTAACAATCAGCATTTGTAATATTTCTTGAGCAACAATTATGCCACAGATAAAATCTGATCTTTTTTCCATGAGTTGGTGCAATTTGCGTGCACTTTTTGTTTTTATTTTATCTGTTTGCACTTTTTGCACTTATTTGCACTTTTATTTTTGTCTTTTCAAGCCTTTTTCAATGTTTTACATCTTGGCACGCTTATTGCTGTTTAATTTAGGGCAGATTGCACACACACACTTGAGCATTTCTTCCAACCGGTCGATTTTGCTCATTACGCAAGGAGGATTCTATATGGAAACTGTTTATATTGTAGGTGCTGTCCGCACCGCAATCGGAAAATACGGCGGTTCCCTGAAAACCGTTCCGGCACACACGCTGGCAGCTGAAGTTATGAAAGAAGCTGTAAAGCGGGCCGGGATCCAGCCGGATATCATTGATGAAGTCATCCTCGGCGAAGTCCGTCAGAGCACAGAGGCATCAAATATTGCACGATCTGCTCTTCTCGAAGCCGGTTTCCCGGAGACGATTCCAGGCTTCACAGTCAACAGGCTCTGTGCCTCTTCCATGCAGGCAGTGAATTCCGGATGCCAGGAGATCTGGCTCGGCGAAGCCGACTGCATCGTTGCAGGCGGAACTGAGAATATGAGCCGTGCTCCGATCTATCTTCGCGGCACCCGCTGGGGCGGCAACAAGAACACACTGGTTGATTCCAACATTGAAGCCGGAACGACGGCCCAGCCATATTCCGTATATGGAAGCGGGCTCAGCATGTCAAAGACAGCTGAAAATGTCGCTGAACGTTTTCACATTTCAAAGGAAGAACAGGATGCCTTCGCAGTAGAAAGCCAGCACCGGGCTGCCGAGGCGATCGCTGCCGGATATTTTAAAGAAGAGATCCTTCCGATCGAAGTAAAGGAAAAGAAATCCAGTTTTATCTTCGATACCGATGAATTTGTAAAGCCGACAACTACCATGGAAGTACTTGCAAAGCTGAAACCGATCGTAAAACCTGACGGAACCGTAACTGCCGGAAATGCATGCGGTCTCAATGACGGTGCCGCCTGTCTCGTTCTTATGAGTGAGAAAAAGGTTAAAGAAACCGGCGTGAAGCCGCTCGCAAAGATCGTCGATGTCACAGCAGCTGCTCTTGATCCTGAGATCATGGGATACGGACCTGTCGTTTCAACAAAGAAGATCCTTGAACGGAATAACTGGAGTATTGCAGATCTCGACCTTGTTGAATTAAACGAGGCATTCGCAGCTCAGGCTGTTGCATGTATCCGTGATCTGGAACTCGATCCATTAAAAGTAAATATCAACGGCGGTGCTATTGCACTTGGACATCCGCTGGGATGCACCGGTGCCCGCCTGATCGTCACTCTGATCCATAACTTAAAGAGGACCGGAGGAAGAAAAGGACTTGCCACTCTCTGTATCGGAGGCGGACAGTCCATGGCAACTCTCATCGAGTTGTGCTGATCATGCCGAATCTTTTTCAATACAGAATGGATGCCTGTTTTGAAAATATCAGAAAGGAAAAGGTAACATTATGAATTCACAGGATTTAAAAACGATCGCTGTCATTGGGGCCGGAGCTATGGGACAGCAGATCGCAATGAATACAGCGATCAACGGCAGGAAGCTTGGATACAACGTGATCCTCTGTGACAGTTTTGAAAAGGCTGTTGAGAAAGCTTCTGCCTGGGCCGATACCTATCTGAAGGGTCGCGTTGAAAAAGGGCGTCTCACCGCCGAGGAAGCCGATTTTGTAAAACAGCATCTTACTATCACAAGCGATGTTGACGGTGCCGCAGCGAAAGCAGATTTTATCATCGAAGCGATCATTGAGGATCTGAAAGTTAAACGTGAACTTTTCCAGAGAATCAGCCGGATCTGCAAACCAGATGCGATTCTCTCCACAAACAGTTCAAACATTGTAAGTTCCAAACTTGCTGATGTGACTGAAAATCCTTCCAGACTTCTGAATGTCCATTATTTCAATCCGGCACTCGTCATGAAGCTTGTGGAACTTGTAAAGGGACCGCACACTTCCGATGAAACGATCGAAATTGCGAAGGCATTCGCAGTGAACACTGGAAAAAGCCCGATCGTCATTCAGAAAGAGATTCCTGGATTCGTCGCAAACAGGATCAATGCAGCTGTCACTCACGAGGCTCTCTCCCTTCTCGAAAAGGGAATCGCAACGGTTGAAGATATTGATACTGCCTGTGAGAAAGGTTTGAACTATCCGATGGGACCGTTTAAATTAATGGATCTGACCGGAATCGATGTTTACTATTATGTTCGATGTGACCGCTATGCGGAGTCCCATGATCCGTTCGATGCACCTCATCCTCTCGCTGTTGAGAAATTTAAAAAGGGAGAATTTGGTAGAAAAACCGGAAAAGGATGGTATGATTATACAGATACGAAAAAATAAGAATCGAGGAAATGCTTATGAAATTTGTATTGACACAACCACTTGACGAAGCCGCAATGAAGGTCCTAAAGGAAGCTGGTGCCGACGTTTATATTGCCAATTCTCCGGATCTTCCTTCCTATATTGATAAGATCCAGGAAGCCGATGCCCTGGTCATCCGTGTCGGACAGTGTACCGCAGAAGTGATCGATGCCTGCCCGAATTTAAAGGTGATCGGAATCACCGGTGTCGGATATGACCGTGTTGACGTTGCACATGCCTCAGGCAAAAAGCTCCCGGTGGTCTTCACTCCAGGTGCAAACAGTCTCTCCGTTGCCGAACACACCGTCGCACTGATGTTTGCAGCGGCGAAAAATCTTTCCGAATCTGATGAGGAATTGCGAAAAGGGAACTGGAAGATCCGCGATGCCGGAAAAGCCATTGAGCTTTCCGGTAAGAAAGTTGGAATCATCGGTGTCGGTGCGATCGGTGCCAAGGTTGCAGCGATCTGCAAGGGAATCGGCATGGAGACCGCAGGGTTCAGTCATTCAAAGAACCGCGCAAAGGTGGAAGCTGCCGGATGTGAATACTATGAAAATATGGATGATCTCTTAAGAGACTGCGATTTTATCACGATCCACAATCCGCTGACACCGGAGACAACCAATATGATCTCCTCGAGAGAACTTCATCTTATGAAAAAGAGCGCGATCCTCATCAACACGAGCCGCGGTCCGATCGTAAATGAGAAGGACCTGGCAGATGCGCTGAACAACGATGTGATCGCAGCAGCCGGAATCGACGTATTCAGCGAGGAACCTGCTGTTCTCGATAATCCGGTCTTCCATTGTAAGAACACGATCGTAACGCCGCATCTTGCAGCTCTCACAAAAGAGGCGAAGGCAAGAATGCATGTTAACAGTGTCAAAGGATGTCTGGCGATCTTAAACGGAACTGAATGGCCGGATGTTGTCGACAAGAGCGTTTACAAGAAATAAATCATCCCATTACGATAGAAAGCGAGGATCTGTGTATGAATAAAAATTACGATTTAGCTGTTGGTGCAAAACGTCTTGAAAAAGTAACCCCTTCCCTGATCCGTACGATCCTTGACCGTGCTTCCGTTCTCCGTTCCGAGGGAAAGCCGGTAATTCCGTTCAGTGCAGGTGAGCCGGACTTCAACACTCCGTCCGATATCAAGGAAGCAGCGATCCGCGCGATCACAAACAATCAGAGTAAATATACTTCCAACCGCGGATATCCGGCTTTAAGAAAAGTTCTTCACGACTATATCAAACGTGAGACAACCGTCGATTATGATCCGGAGACAGAGATTCTTGTCACAAGCAGTGCCGCTGAGGCTCTCAACAATGCGATCATGACTTTCGTCGATGAAGGCGATGATGTTATTGTTTTCACTCCGTCCTTCGTCTCCTATAAATGTCTCGTCAATATGTGCGGCGGCAACTTTGTTGACATTCCGTTGGACGGTGCAAAAGGATATCAGCTGGATATTGAGGCTGTAAAGAAAGCGATCACGGATAAGACAAAAATGGTGATCATCAACAACCCGTGCAACCCGACCGGTGCTGTTTTCGATTATGATTCACTGAAAGAGCTCTGTGAACTTGCTGTTGAGCACAACTTCCTGATCCTCTCCGATGAGATCTACAGCCGTCTGGTATACGACGGAGCAACCTTCTACTCCATTGCTTCCTTCCCGGGAATGAAGGACCACAGCATTATCATCAGTGGATTCTCGAAAACCTTTGCAATGACTGGCTGGCGTATCGGATATCTTTCTACAGCAAAGAAATTTGCGGACAAAATCCTTCGTACCCATCAGTATTCCACAACCTGCTCTCCGACTTTCATCCAGGTAGCCCTCTCCGAGGCAATGGACACCAAGCGTACCAGAAAAGAAGTTGTTGAGATGCACGATGCATTTGCAAAACGCAGACAGATGTTCATGGATGGTCTTGATGAGATTCCGGGACTTTCCTACAGCAAACCGTACGGCGCATTCTACATCATGGTAGACGTATCCGGTCTCGGTATGACGAGTTCCGAATTCTCCCAGAAATTGCTGGAAGAGAAATATGTTGCAACTGTTCCGGCTATCGGCCTTGGCGAAACCACCGGTAAATATGTTCGTATCTCCTACGCAACATCCGATGAAAATATTAAAGAAGGCCTTCGCCGGATAAAGGAGATGGTTTCTGAGCTTAAGAAATAATGTTGCCCACAGGATCTTTTCTTTGCCGGATCCTGCAAGACCATGACCACCCATGGTAAAACAGCCATGGATGGTTCCCCTGTTTCACACATTTACATATGGAGGGATATACATGGAGAAAAAGACTGAGAACATTCGTATTTCATTGACTGATTCCATTATTTTGATGCTCGTCATCATTGCAGAGATCGTCTTCTGCGTAAGAGGCGGCCTGAATCTGGCTGTTCCGCTTCTTCTGACCTGGCTCATTATTTTCCTGTACTGTAAGATCCGCAAGCTTCCATGGGATGTCGTTGAAGGATACGCTTTACAGGGTGTTCGTGATGGATTCCAATCTGTCTGCATCGTTGCAGCTGTCGGCTGTCTGATCGGAACATGGATCCTCGGCGGAACGATTCCTACCATGATCTATTATGGACTGAAACTCATCAACCCGAACATTTTCCTTCCGTGCACATTAATCCTCTGCTCTATCCTGTCGGTATTCACAGGAACTTCCTATGGTTCCGCAGCATCCGCAGGACTTGCCTGCATGGGAATTGGTCTTTCCATGGGATTTCCTCCGGGACTGGTTGCCGGTGCAGTTATCTCCGGTGCTCTTTTCGGTGATAAGATGTCCCCGTTCTCTGATACTACAAACCTTGCACCTGCGATGGCAGGCGGCACACTTTTCGGGCATATCCGTTCCATGTGCTATACCACTCTTCCGGGCTGGCTGATCTGTCTCGTGATCTTTGGTATCGCAGGTGCCCGCTATTCCGTTGCAGACTATGATCCGACTACAGTTATCGAATACATGGGCGGTCTTGCTGATAACTTCAACATCGGCATTATTCCGCTGATCCCGATCGTTCTTGTTATCGTGATGCTGCTCTTCAAGATCCCGGCACTTCCGACGATCCTCATCGGCGCGCTTCTCGGAGCCGGTTCCGCTATGATCTCCCAGGGCGCAGGAATTCTCGACTGCATCAAAGTCATGCACAAAGGATTCTCCATTGACTCCGGCATCTTCCTTGTCGATAAGCTTTTAAACCGCGGCGGACTTTCCAGCATGTACGATATCATGATGATCATGATCTTTGCCATGGGACTTGGCGGCATGCTTGACCGTATGGGCGTACTCATGAATCTGATCGGTGGACTTGTGAAACGGATCCATACAGTATTCCACCTCGTACTCAGTACAATGCTCGTATCCTATATCTCCGGTGCGATCGGATGTACAATGTCCATGGCACACGTTGTAACAGGTAAACTCTTTGCTCCGATCTACAAAAAAGAAGGCGTTGATCCGAATGTCCTTTCCAGAACCATGGAGGACTGCGGTACCTTAGGCGGAACATTGATGCCGTGGCATACAAACGCGGTATACTTTACAGGAACTCTCGGAGTCCTCTACTCCCAGTATATCCCTTGGGTTCTCTTATGCTACATCGTTCCGATCCTGTCCCTGATCGCAGCAGCTACCGGATACGGTATCTGGTATGTTGATCCGGAAACAGGAAAACGGATCCCGAAAGATCAGGCACCGATCAACAAAAAATCATAACTTCTTTCAGGTCTCAACGGCGAGGAGCTTCTTTGCTTCCCGCCGTTTTTTCAAAGGAGGTATCACGTATTTATGGATCGAATGGATTTAAACTGCTATAACAGCCGTCTTGAGATCAATCTGAGCCGGATTGGGCGCAACATTGATAAAATAAGAGCTTACACCGGTGGGCTGGGGCTGATCCCTGTCGTAAAAAGCAACGCTTACGGCTACGGAACTGCCGCCGTCGCGAATTTCCTTGTCCACCGCTGCGGGATCCGTTTTCTGGCCGTTGCCCGTCTCTTTGAGGCATGCCAGATCCAGGATTCCGGCTGTCCGGACTGCGGGATCTTAATTCTTGGCCCCGTTCCTGCTTTCCAGATCCCCACGATCGTCAAACGTAAGATCGAAATTCCGCTCTTCCGCGTCGAAGACGCAAAACGCCTCAGCGAAGAGGCAAAAAAGCAGGGACTGGCTTCCGTGAAAGCCCACATTAAGATCGAGACCGGCATGAACCGGATCGGTGCACGGCCTGGGAAAGAACTTTCTGACCTTCTCTCCTGTATAAAAGGACTCGGTAATATTGAAATCGACGGTGTTTTCACACACTTCGCAACGGCAGATCAGGCGAATGAAGGAAAAGGGAATGATTTTACAAGAGAACAGTTTTCCCGTTTCCTTGAGGGGCTTTCCCAGATCAGGGAAGCCGGGATCACTCCGCGTTATGTACACTGCTGCAACACAGGGGCGACCGCATGGTTAAAAGAAGCCTATTCCGTCTGCACCCATGTACGGACCGGAAGCCTCTATCTCGGCTACTCCTCCATCCAGAATGACTGGAATCCCATCGGCGTCGAGGAGTCCGGAAGCTGGAAGACCATGATCGTAAATATCCGGGAGATCGTCCCCGGGGAAAGCGTCGGTTATGGGCGTACTTTTATGCCGGATCACCCCGCAAAGGTCGCTGTCATCGGTATCGGATACGGTGACGGATATACCCGCAGTTTTGCCGTAAGCGGCGCTCCCGCGCTCATAAACGGAGTCCGCTGCCGTTTTGTCGGGACCTGTATGGATATGAGCTTTCTCGACGTGACCGATGTGGATTGCAAGATCGGCGATGAGGTGACACTCTTCGGTGAGGACGGAAAAGGAAACCGGATCAGCGGACTGGAGATCGGTCACCTGATGGGTGAAACAAGACTTGCCATGTTCTCCCACATCACGGAAAGAGCCGCGCGGACCTACTCCCTCGATGACGGAAAAACATATCTCAGCGAAGAGGATTACTTTCAGGCGATTCAGAAGCAGCTTTAAGCTTCAAGGAGGTTATTTATGAAATATAATTTTACAGACTGCACCCCAAGAAACGATGTCGGTTCAGGAAAATGGAATGAGATGAAAAACTATACGATCCACAAACCGGAGGAAGTCATTCCTTTCTCTGTCGCCGATATGGAATTTCAGATTGCGCCGGAGATCCGTGATGGTCTAAAGACTTATATCGATACTTATGTTCCGGGTTACGCAAATCCGACAAAAACATACTTCGAATCCGTGTGCAGATGGCAGAAGGATCACCATGGATGGGAGATCCAGCCTGACTGGATCATGAGCACCCCGGGCGTTGTGAATGCCTTTCATAATGCGGTTCAGTTTCTGACAGAACCTGGGGACGGTATTCTCCTTCTTACCCCGACCTACTACCCGATGTACAATGCGGTCACCGCCAACGGACGCATCATCATGGGAAGTTCCCTCACCCTGAAAACCGATCATTACGAGATCGACTTTGAAGATTTTGAGAGAAATGCCGCCGATCCCCACACAAAACTCTTTATCCTTTGCAATCCGCAGAACCCGACCAGCCGTGTATTCACCCGCGAAGAACTGGAGCGGATGGGAGATATCTGCATGAAGCACCATGTATTCGTCTGCTCCGACGAGATCCACGGCGATCTGATCATGCCTGGTCATGTCCATATTCCATTTGCCTCCATCAAGCAGGAGTTCGCAGACCATTCCATGACCTGTACCGCAGCCAGCAAGACATTCAACCTTGCCGGATTCCAGACATCTGCCATTATCATCAAGGATCCTGAGATCCGCGCAGCGTTCCTGAAACACCAGAAAACCACCGAGATCAATCCGAAATGCAATATTCTCGGCTACGAGGCCACCAGACTCGCCTACACCTTCGGAGAAGAATGGTATCAGGAGATGCTTTCCGTGATCGAGACAAACTATAAGCTGATCACCGATTTCTGCCGGAAAGAGCTTCCAAAGATCCAGATCATCAACCTGGAAGGTACTTATCTCCTCTGGATGGATTTCCGAAAATACGGAATTGAAGGAAAAGAGCTCGCTGAGCTGTTGAAATCAAAGGCAAATCTCTTTTTCGATGACGGCTATATTTTTGGCAGTGAGGGTGAAGGTTTCGAGCGCTGGAATCTCGCCGCCCCGACAAGACTTGTTGAAGCCGGCTTAAAGAGACTGAAAGATACAATGGAATCCTTATAATTTTACACTTCACAGACTTTGCATATAAAAGGAGGAACCGCCCATGATCGATTTTAAACAGGAAGCACAGGATATCTCTAAAGAACTTGTTGAATTTCGCCGGAATTTTCATATGCACCCCGAAGCAAGCAGGACAGAATTTCACACTGCTGAAACAGTCGCTGCCCTGCTGGAATCTCTTGGAATCGAAGTAAACCGTGATTACGCCGGGGATCTCCCGAGTGTTGTCGGTCTTTTGAAGGGCGGTCATGATGGTCCGACCGTTGCGCTGCGCGCCGATATGGATGCGTTAAGGCTTCAGGAGATGAATACCTTCTCCTATCGGTCCCAGAACGACGGTGTCATGCACGCCTGCGGCCATGATGCCCACACTGCATCCCTGATGGGCGCTGTCATTTTGCTGGCCCGCCACCGCGATCAGATGCACGGAAATGTAAAATTCATATTTGAACCTGCAGAGGAGGACATCGGCGGCGGCCGTTTTATGGTTCCGAACGGCGTTCTGGAGAATCCCCATGTGGACGCGATCTTCGGGCTTCATGTGGAAAACGCCTACCCGGTGGGATCCATCGGTGTGTGCAGCGGAGAGATGATGGCTGCCTCTGACCGCCTCATTATCAAGATCAAAGGCCGGACCGCACACGGCGCTTACCCGCACCTCGGAATCGATGCCATGATGATCGCCGCGCACTTTCTCGTAGCTGTCCAGACCATGATGGCAAGAGAAAAAGATACATTCAACCACGCGATCATCACCTTCGGTCAGATCAAAGGCGGAACAGCCCGAAATATTATCTGTGATGAAGTGGAGATAAACGGTATCTGCCGCACGTTCAACCCCGAGACCCGTGAAATGCTGAACCGCAGAATTGATGAGATCTTAAAGGGAATCACTATGACCTTCGGCGGAACTTATGAATTCGAACGCCAGAGAAGTCATCCGGCACTGATCTGTGACCCGGATATGGCAGAACATGTAAGAGAGACCGCCGATATGATCCTCGGTTCCGGTCATGTGATCGATCTGCCCCACGGCAGTCTCGGCTGCGAATCCTTCGCATATTTCGCAGAAGCCAGAAAAGGGGCATTCTTCTGGATGGGAACCGGAAATAAAGAGGCAGGCATTGATAAGCCCCTTCACTCCTCCAGCTTTGATATTGATGAACGTGCTCTTCCACTTGCATCCGCCATGCATGCGGCTCTCGCCTGGAATTATCTTGAAAAACACTCTCAGTCATAAAAAGGAGGTACTGCATGATAAGAACCATCTCCATCCCGTACTACACCTCTTCCATGGATCTGCACGTGGAAGAAAAAAATCTGAAAACAGTCATCACGGCAAAGACAGAGGACTACGTTCCGGAGAAATCCCCGAAGGAACTCATCGAGGATGCCCTGGAACATCCCATCGGCACCCCGAAGCTCTCCGAACTTGCAAAAGGGAAAAATAAAGTCGTTCTTGTCACCAGCGATCACACCAGGGCTGTCCCAAGCAGACTGACGCTGCCGATCCTTTTAAAGGAAATCCGCAAAGGAAATCCTGATGCAGACATCATCATCCTGATCGCCACCGGACTCCATCGGGAGACGACCGAGGAGGAACAGCGCCGCATGTTCGGGGATGATATTGTCGATCACGAAAAAATATCTGTAAACCATGCATTCCAGAATGAGGAATTTGCGTTTGTCCGTGAACTTCCATCCGGCGCGGAGCTCTGGGTAAACCGTCTGGCACTCGGGTGTGATCTGCTCGTTACGGAAGGTTTCATTGAGCCGCACTTCTTTGCCGGATTTTCAGGCGGACGAAAAAGTATTCTTCCCGGCATCTGCAACGCTGCGACTGTAAATGAGAATCACTCCTACAAGGCGATTTCCAGCCCGTTTTCCACAACCGGTGTCCTGGAACACAACCCGATCCACGAAGATATGGTATGTGCTGCCAGAGCCGTCAATGTACAGTTCATCCTGAATGTGGCGCTGAACGCCGAGAAGCAGGTGATTGCCGCATTTGCCGGAGATCTGGAACAGGCCCACGAAAAAGGTGTTTCCTTCGTGCGCAGTCTCGCCCAGTGCCCCTGCACCACCGGCGATATCGTCATCACCTCAAACGGCGGCTACCCGTTGGATCAGAATCTTTATCAGAGTCCGAAGGCTGTGGCAACCGCTGAAGCGTGCTGCAGGGAGGGCGGAGTCATCATCATGTGTGCCTCCTGCATCGACGGTATGGGCGGAACCCATTTTGAGAAGCTGATCGTCAACGGTTCCGTGGAGGAAATAGATGAATATTTATCAAAAATTCCTCCAAAAGAGACCATTCCAGAACAATGGTGTGCCCAGATCTACTCCCGTATACTGAAAAAACATACCGTCATTCTCGTCACCACTTACCTCGATCACGACCTGGTGCGGAAAGCAAATATGATCCCGGCTTCCAGCCCCGATGAAGCGCTGCAGAAAGCTTACGATCTTGTCGGAAAAGATGCCAGCGTCGTTGTGATTCCTGACGGAGTCGCTGTTCTCGCAGTAAAGGAGGGACAGGCATGAGCGGAAACCTCGCATTAAAGATCGATGATCTGGACAATGTCGCTACAATTTTTGCAAACGGCATGAAAAAGGGAATGTCCGTTGAGATCCATGATAAGAAAGGGCATTCCGAAACCATCACTCTTCTCGACGATATCCCCTATGGTCACAAGATTGCTCTCTGTGATCTGGCCCCGGGCGATCTCATCATGAAATACGGAGAGTGTATCGGAACTGCCAGCCACCCGATCAAAAAAGGGAATTATGTACACGTACACAATCTCGACGCACGCCGCGGCAGAGGCGATCTGTAAGGAGGTCCGTATGAGTTATACATTTAAAGGCTACCGGCGCAAAAACGGCGGGGTCGGTTCCAGAAATCTTGTTGCCGTAATTCCCAGCGTGATCTGTGCCAATGACGTCGCGCAGGCGATCGTCCGCCAGGTACAGGGAACTATCGGATATTTCCACCACCAAGGATGCTGCCAGCTTCCTCTCGACCTGAAACGCGTCACAGATGTCCTCTCCAATCTCGGACAGAGCGCCAATATCGGCGCTGCCCTGATCGTCAGCCTCGGGTGCGAGGGAACTGACCACGAACGCATTGTCCGGGAGATTGCAGCTTCCGGAAAACCAGTGGAGATCATCCGGATCCAGGAGCTCGGAGGAACCTCCCGGGCGATCCAGGCCGGTATCGATGCCGCCCAGAAGCTCGTCATGGAGATCTCCGGTCTTCAGCGGGAAACAGTTGATGCTTCCGAAATTATCATGTCCATCAAGTGCGGCGCTTCCGACACGACCTCCGGTCTCGCTTCAAACGCCGTGATCGGATATGTTGCGGACAAGCTTGTGGATCTCGGAGGAACCGTGATCTTCGGGGAGACGACCGAGTTTCTCGGCGGCGAGCACATTCTGGCAAACCGTGCCGTCGGCGGTCCTGACGGACCTGTCGGTCAGAAGATCTACGAGATCGTAAACAGAATGGAAAACAGGGCAAAGGCCGTGGGAGAAGACATGCGAGGCGGACAGCCTACCCCCGGAAATATTGAAGGCGGACTTTCCAGCATTGAGGAAAAAAGCCTGGGCGCTATCGTAAAATCCGGTCATCGGCCGATTCAGGGCGTTCTGGAATACTGCGACCGGATTGACGGCCGAAAAGGCCTCTGGATCAAAGATGCCCCGGGAAGAGAACCCGAGATTCTCACAGGAATGGCCTGCACCGGTGCACAAGTTATGATGTTCTCCACTGGACGCGGAGCTCCACAGGGATTTCCGTCCATGCCGGTCATAAAGATCTGCGGAAATCCCAATACCTATGAACGGATGCAGCATGACATGGATCTCAATGCCGGACGGATCATTCTCGGCGAAAAGAGTATTGAGGAAGTCGGTGAGGAGGCGTTTGATCTTCTCCTGGAGGTTCTTTCCGGGCAGATGACAAAGAATGAGGCCCTCTGCTATTTCGGCTCTATGGACATCTTCTGCCTCGGACCCGTGATCTGAGTTCCAAAATTTTTACTTCGGCATCACTCTCTCATCCTGGGATATCCCTCATTCCAAGATACAGAGTTTTGCAAATATATTTCCTTATCTGACCCCAATTTTTTATCTGGCTGGAGGTGATAAGCAGCATTTACCTGTAACCATACATATTTTCACAAATACCAGAAAAGGAGAGTATCACTATGGCAAACAACACATCTACAACTACTGAAACCCGCTCCTCCGGATTCCTCGGTGCTGTTGAGCGCCTCGGAAACAAAATCCCCCACCCTGTCTATCTTTTCATCTGTCTCTGGGTCATCGCCCTGGCTGCGTCCTGCATCCTGGGAACGATGGGCGTATCCGTTATCAACCCCACAAACGGAGAGACCGTCACCGTTATCAATATGATGACTTCCGCAGCATGGGCTGATTTTCTGAAAGACATGGGTAAGACCTGGATGACATTTGCTCCTATGCTCACTGTTCCGATCTGTACTCTCGGTATGGCTGTCGCTACCCACAGCGGCATGCTGAATGCAGCACTGAAAAGTGCGGGTGCAACTGCAAATGAATGGAAAATGGCGCTCATTGTTGCATTTATCGGCGTTCTCGCCAATCTCGCCGGTGATGCCGCATTTATCGTTTTCCCACCGCTTGTAGCCATGCTCTATGTATCTTCCAACCGTAACCCGTTAGATGGCCTTTTCCTGGCATATGGATCCGTTTCCATCGGCTTTGGCGCAAACCTTCTTCCTGGATCTGCAGATGCTTCCCTCGCTGCCCTGACAGAGGCGGCAGCCCAGACTCTGGATCCCAGCTACACAGCAAGCCCTGTCATGGGATGGTACTTCATGTTTGTCTCCACTTTTATCACAACTTTTCTCTGCGCTTTTGTCAGCCTGAAAGTTGTAGAGCCGCGCCTTAAGAGAGAAAATCTCGGAACTTCCGGTATCAAGCCGAACGAAGAGTACACACCGATGACGGATCTGGAACGCAAGGCTTTAAAGGGCGGACTTCTCGGAATCGCTGCTGTTCTCATCGTGTGCGCAATTCTCTGCCTGCCGGGTCTTCCGTTCCAGGCTCCGGAAGGCGGCACGATCATGACCGGTTATCTCTTTAAGTGTATTCCGACTATCATCTTTGCGCTTTTCTTTGTATCCGGCTATGTATACGGAAAAATTGCGGGAACGATCAAGAAATTCGGCGACACGATTCCGATGATGCAGAAAGAACTCGGTACACTCGCAAGCTTCTTCCTGATCTGCTTCTTTGCTTCCCAGTTCATCTCCGTATTCGGTTCCAGCAAGATCGCAACCGTGATCGCGGTTATCTGCGGCGGTGGATTAAACGGACTCGGACTTCCTGCACCGATCCTCATGGGATTATTCGTTGTTCTTACCGCTTTCATCAACCTGTTCATGGGTTCCGCGAACGGAAAATGGGCACTCTTAGCTTCCATCTTCGTTCCGATGTTCATGATCGCCGGTGTCAATCCGGCTTCCGTACAGGTTGCATACCGAATGGGCGACGGAATCACCAACAATATCTGCCCGACTCTCGCGTACCTTGCGATTCTCCTCGGATATGCACAGCAGTACGAGCCGCGCGCCAAGACAGGAACCTGTATTGCCTACCAGCTGCCCTACACTCTGATCGCCGGCGGTGTCTGGATCGTGTTCTTAATGATCTGGATAGCTCTCGGAATCCCGATGGGACCGGGCTACGCTCCGACTCTTTAACTTACCTGAAACAGCCCGCCTTCCAATCCGGCGGGCTGTTTTTTCTATCCTGCGGCATGTCAAATCATCCATTGAAAATCGAGGAACGAATATGAAAAAATTTATAATTCAGAATGCATATGTTATTGACGGAAGCGGAACTCCCGCTTTCCCTGCGGATGTCCTTATTGAGGATGGAACGATCAAAGCCATCGGGAAACAGGATCCGCAGCAGGCGGGCATGGTGATCGATGCCCACGGACTCACCCTGGCGCCCGGATTCATAAATTCCCACAGCCACGGCGACATGATGGCTGATCTCGACGATACTTTTTTCCAGGAGGCGGAACAGGGAGTCACCACTTTGATCGCGGGCATGTGCGGAATTTCCGCCGCTCCGTTTTCTATGGAACACCTGGAAAGCTGCCTGGAAACAACCGCCACCGTCGTTCCTTACGACTTTTCCTCCTCCGCCACAAAAAGAGTTTCCTACGCCGGCTATCTGGATATGATGGACCGCCCGCTTGGAACAAATATGGCCGTCTGCGTCGGACATGGAACGCTCCGTGCCGCAGTTATGGGAATGGCGGACCGGGAACCGGATCCGGCCGAACTGGAACACATGAAAGCAATTCTACAGGAATGCATGGAGGCGGGTGCTCTTGGAATCTCCTATGGGCTTCAGTATCCTGCCGGGTGCTATGCCGGCTCTTCTGAACTTGCAGTCCTTTCTTCCGTCGCAGCGCGTTTCGGCGGCATCACCTCCGCCCATATCCGGAGTGAAGGTAATCAGCTTGTGGAATCCGTCACAGAGATGGTACAGGCCACGGCACAAAGCAGCTGTACGCTTGTCATCTCCCATCACAAAGCAATCAACCGTCCAAACTGGGGAAAAACCGCTGCTACGATTTCTCTCATGCAGGAGGTAAATCAGCAGGGACATTCCGTTTACTGCGATGTCTATCCTTACACAGCATCCTCCACCGGTCTGAAATCCCGGATTCCCCAGTCCATGCATGTCCTGGGAGAAGAAAAGCTTCTGCAGATGCTGTCGGATCCATCCGGCCGCAGGAAGATGCGCGATGCGATCCTGGCAGGAATGATGCCGGAAGAACGATTCGGAACAACCATGTTCGGTGCATCTGTCACTCATCCTGATTATACGGGACAGATGGTTTGCGATCTCGCCTCACGGCTTGACCTGGATCCCTGTGAACTGGTCATGGATGTTCTCTATGATGACCGGCTGACTACGAACGGTATTTACCACTGTATGCAGGATGAGGATGTAAACCGGGTACTTCAATTTTCCCATTCCATGATCGGCTCCGACGGGCTTTACTACAAAGGGTGTTCCGGCGCTCATCCCAGAGCATTCGGAACGTTTACGCGGGTACTCGGACATTACGTCCGCGAAAAAAATGTTCTTTCCCTTGAGGAGGCTGTCCGGAAAATGACCTCTCTTCCAGCTTCCGTCTATCAGCTGAAGGGAAAGGGACTAATCCGACCGGGCATGGACGCAGATCTGGTTCTGTTCGATCCTCATACCGTATCTGATCAGGCAGATTTTACTGATTTTTCCAAAAGAGGCACTGGCATTGAACTGGTCTGGATTCGAGGAGAAAAAATTGTGGAACACGGAATTTATAATGGTGTGAAGGCAGGTAAACTAATCCGCCACGTCCCTCATATTTCATAATTTCACACTTTTTTCACACACAACACAATATTTCAACACATTTTTCCACTATCCTATAAAGCGTAACAGGATAGCAAGCCTGGAACAAAATATACTTTTTCATACTTGACCGGCAGAACGTTCTGTCGGTCCCTCCCTTAATTTAAAAACATTTATAATATAAATCCCCTCTTTTTAAGGCTGCCGCAGGAGTAGAAATGCGGTAGCCTTTTTATTCATTCCGTCAATCGCTTGAAAAACAATTCTGCATAGCAGACTGTACTGAACTATGATTCAATCAGGAGTGCTCTGAGAACAATATAACATATCTTTGCCTGGTCTCTCGAGTACAATGACTGGCATGATTACTGGGCGATCGTTCCGTCTTCGGTCTTCAGCATGTTCGTACATCCGGAAGCGCTTCATGTGATCCCCCTGCTGGATCCGCCGCCGTCGAGGACCTGCTATGCGATCTACCGGAAAGATCAGAATGTGATACCGCACTCCCCGATCGGGATCTGCCTGAGGGAGCTGCGCAGGCTGGTAGAGGAAAACCATTGGATCGAGAAATTATGATTTCCTATCTGTTTGCCTGACTTATCGCGGAATATCACGAAGGCGGTGAGCGTTTTTCAAGCGCTGTTTTTCCTTATAAAATAAGGCTTTGCGGGGATTTCTCCGAACCCGGAAAATTCGCCGAAAAAACTTTTTTTGGAAAAATTGAAATTTTCTTAAAAAAACGCTTGCATTTTTTTCTGAGTCATGATAATATATACAAGTCGCTGGTAAACAGCGCAAAACAAACGCTCAAGAACATCGAGGCGTGGCTCAGTTTGGTAGAGCGCTGCGTTCGGGACGCAGAGGTCGCAAGTTCTAATCTTGTCGCCTCGATTCTGGCCTGTTGGTCAAGCGGTCAAGACGACGCCCTCTCACGGCGTAAACCCGGGTTCGATTCCCGGACAGGTCATGAAGCTGTATGGAACTTCCATACAGCTTCTTTTTTTATATCTATCATAGTTTTCATTAATAGAAAATTGTAGAATATCAATATAAAATGTGATATGCTGTAAACGCTGCCGAACCTCCAGCAGAAAGGAGGTGTGCGTCCATGACAGAATTGTTCACCACATTTCTTGTCTCTGTTATAGCAGGTGTAGTTAGCTGCTACATATGCAAATGGCTGGACAGAGATAAATAGGCAGCAACAGCCTATGCGGAGTGGTTCACCGTAACGAACAAGAAAACCCCAGAGGTGGCAGCCTCTGGGGTTTTTGCGTCGCATGAGAAAAGTTCACCACATTTCTTAGCTGCCTACATCATATTCTATTTTTTTTTAAATGTCAATATGATATCAAAATCACCCATCCAAAGAACTCCAGACCGAAACCTATTTCCATACGCTATGACTTATTTCAATTTTTTTCACAAATAATTCATGTTTTCTTTCCTCTTTTTGTTACAATTTATGCTATAATATCTATGAATGAGTCATGGTAAAGTATCATGACTCTATTTACGCAAGAAAAAGCTGATCCGCTGCTGCTTTGGGACCGGTTTTTGCGTCACTGACCCGGCGGCTGCTGCCGTCTGTACCAGAAGGAGGAACATCGAGAACTTATGGATTACCCTGTATTAAAAAAGAACTTCGAAAACCATCGTTTCCATACATCATATTTTGAGACAAAGGAGGAAGCTGCAGCTTATCTTGCTGAGCAGATCAAAGGTGAGACCGTTGGCTTCGGTGGCTGTATGACCGCAAAAGAGATGGATCTCTTTGAGATCCTCAAAAAAAACAACGAAGTGATCTGGCACTGGGAACAGGGACCGGATGCAAGGATCCGGGCAAAAAAAGAATCTACCGTATACATACTGAGCGCAAATGCCGCTGCAGAGACCGGTCAGATCATCAACATTGACGGAAGCGGAAACCGTCTTTCCGAGAGCTTATTTGGACCGAAACGAGTATACTATGTGATCGGAAAAAATAAGATCGCGCCGGATCTGTCCTCCGCAATGGACCGCGCGAGAAATATCGCCTGTCCAAAGAATGCGGCGCGTTTTAATAAGAAGACTCCATGCGTCGTGTCCGATGACAAAAAGTGCTATGACTGCAACAGTCCGGAGAGGATCTGTAATGCGATCCTGATCTTAGAACGCCCCTGTACCGGAATGGAAGTTGAAATGGTATTTATCAATGAAGATCTTGGATATTAAAGGAGAGACACATGAATATTCTGTTTTTTCTAACACCAAAGAATGATGTGGCATTTATTTATTCCGACGCGAACCTCAGAGAAGCGATCGACCTGATGGAGGCGCACGGCTATTCCGCCCTGCCGATTCTCACAAAGCAGGGACGGTATGCGGGAACGCTGACAGAAGGTGATCTGCTCTGGTACATGAAGAGCCATCTGAACCAGAGTTTAAAGGATATGGAGCTGATCTCCGTCATGGAGGTAAAGCGCCGTCAGGACAACAGCCCGGTAAACGCCGGAGCAAAGATGGAAGATCTGCTGGATAAGGCGATGCAGCAGAACTTCGTCCCGGTACTCGATGACAATAAATCCTTTATCGGAATTATCACGAGACGTGATATCATGAAATATTTTTCCGGTTCCTATAAGAAAACAGGAAATGCTTAAGTTATTGGATTCCGGGTGAAATGGCTTTTTTCAGACCGTCGCATAAGTTCCTGTCATTTTCTTCCAGCATCATTTTCTGCCGTCCGGTTATACTGATACCATCCCAGAAAAAGGTGGTGAGAAATGATGAATCAGGAAAAGAACGACAGCATCCAGTGCTCGATCCATAACTGCGTGCATCATGCGGAAAATGTGGATTACTGCACCTTAGACCGTATCCATGTAGGAACGCATGAACTCAATCCTACAAAAAAGGAATGTACCGACTGTGATTCCTTCCAGTGCAAGATGTAGTCCGGTCTGATGTTTGACGAGAAAAGAGATCCCTTCCTCCCATAAATTTTATGGAAAAGGAACGGGATCTCTTTTTCTATTCTTCTACCGTGAATTTCCCACCGCAGCCGGCTGCGGATCGAAGCTCGGGTTGAAGGCGTAGAAGTTTCTGGAGTCCAGCTTCTCCTGAAGACCGCGAAGAGCTTCTCCGAAACGCTGGAAGTGGACGATCTCACGCTTCCTTAAGAAACGGATCGGTTCGCAGACATCGGGATCTGTCACGACACGAAGAATGTTGTCGTAGGTGCTCCGGGCTTTCTGTTCCGCAGCAAGGTCCTCGAAGAGATCCGTCACCGGATCGCCCTTCGACTGGAACTCGCAGGCGTTAAAGGGCACACCGCCAGCCGCCTGAGGCCAGATTCCTGTAGCATGGTCGATATAGTACGGACCAAATCCCTGTTCTTCCAGTTCCTCGGCAGTTAGATTTCTCGTGAGCTGGTGGACGATCGCCGCGACAATCTCAAGGTGTGCCAATTCCTCTGTACCAATGTCTGTCAACACCGCTTTCTGCTCACCGTAGGGCATGGAATAACGCTGGGACAGATAACGCATGGATGCACCCATCTCGCCGTCGGGTCCACCATACTGACTCATAATAAACTGCGCCATCTTCGCATTCGGTTCCTTTATATTTACCGGAAACTGCAATCTTTTTTCGTAGACCCACATCTTAGCATCCTCCTTCCCATGGCCATTTTTCAGTTACCCAGTTCCAGGACATGGACGTGACATCGGTGTATCTCAGCGGCCCAAACCGCCTCTCATAGGCAGCCATGGACTGGTCACGCATGTCACGGACCGTTTTGTAATAGCGAAGTGCATCCTGATTTTCCGGATGAGTGTCTAAGAACAGGACAACGTCATCCATCGCAAAACCGGCTTCCATGATCTGACGCATCAGCAGTTCTTTATCCCCTGCGGCCATGCGCCCGGCACTCTGGCACGTACCGCACACAGGCATCACATCCTGCGCTGACAGGCGGGAGTCACTCACAGGTTCTGCCGGCATTCCCGGCATCATGCTGCATCGATACATTTCCCTCATCTTCTGCACCTCCCCACAGCAAATGGAAGATCCAGGGACGGGAAGATCGTTCCCCGGACAAAACCTCTGGCTAACGGATATATGGTCCCCCACATCTGCATCGGAACATATCCCATTCCTATCGGAAATCTTGGATCATTGTCGTCAAAACAAAAGTTGGCCACCGGACGCACAACAGGTCCCGGGCCGGAAATATCAGACAGACTTCTGCCGCAGCCGCAGGACGGACCCATAGCGGTATCCGGCAGATCGGAATTTCTGCAATTCATATGCGGATGTCTCCTTTATTTGTTCTGATATTAGAATATGCATCTTTGGCACGTTAGTGCCTTTTATGCAACAGGGAATTTCCTGTTATATAAAAAGCCTCCAGAGAGCTTCCCTGAAGGCTTTTTGGCTTAACTTTGCAAATTACGTGTAATCGTGATCTCTCACTCCAGAAAATCCAGCGCATCCACCGGCACGCCGTCCTTCAGAAACTCGAAGAACACATTCGTGCCTTCCACCGCGTAGTATTTTGTCGGCTCGGCGACATAGCCCAGAAGATCCCCCTGTCGGACATATTCATTTTCTACAACAGGGATCTCTTTTAACTGGCCGCAGACGGCAGTATAGCCGTTTCCCAAATCGAGATCAACATAATTACCGATCTCCTCGTTTGTCCCAACAGAGACCACTCTGGCGTCCGCCGGAGCCGATACCGGGGTGCTGACCTCGCTCTGGATCACATTGGCGGGGTTGACTTTGTACTGGTCCAGAGTCGGGAAGTAGGTCGTGGTGTCCATGCAGTAGCCAAGAACGATATTTCCGGTCACAGGCCAGGAGAGCTTATCTGTGTCTGCGAAATCGAGGACCAAGGATTCGCTGACAGCGGCACCGGCTTCCGCCATGGAATGATCGCCTGTCAGGGCGCTATCTGATGCATCAGCAAGACCAGTATCCATCGAAATTTCTCCGGCAAAATTGCCGGGATCAGCGCCAGTTCCGGCACCATTCTTATTGTCTGCCAGACCGACAGCCGTGCCGTCCCCAGCAAGTTCCCCATTCCCGGCTTCATCTCCGGATGCCGCCAGTTCCCCCGCCAGTGTATCGCCGCCGGACTCCGCTCCTGCGTTGGAATCCCCCGCGATCACATGGTCCGGGTCTTCGATCTCCAGATAGGGGCTCTCTCCGATATTTTCTCTCCCCTTCTGGATTCTTACAGCGCCTGCTGCCGCAACAATAGTCAACAGGCCAAGTACGAGCATGACAAGGACAAATTTGTCCTTGAAAATCTGATTTCCTCTTTCTTTCACGTTTATCACCTCGGTAATATTCTTACCCGCGGCGGTGAAGTTATACACGAAATCATACTTTTTTCTGGAAGTATCCACCTTTTATCTTCTTTTACTCCGCAATTTTCACGATCTCAATCCCCTGAAAATAATATTTCAACAGTTCCCGGAACTCACTCCCCTGCTCTCTCTCCATCGCATCCGCCCCAGCCTGGGAGAATCCGTATCCGCTGCCGATCCCCTTCGATGACACCCGGATCTTCCCGTCCGCAGACGAAAAATGAAAGCAGGACGATAAAAGCCCCAAAGAATACCGGACCTCATCCCCGCTGTAATCCATATCCCCGATCTGAACCCGCTTCACATACCCGGCATCATCCCGCTCGATGATCTGAATTTTTTCCGCAATGCCGTCCGCTCCCGGACGCGGCCCGCCGATTCTTCCGATCTTATCCGCAAACTCCGCTTCCGTAAAGGTCCGGACGCATAAAAATTCTCCGGCCCCCAGATCTCCCGGACTCTCCACCGAACGGATATATGGATATGCGGCAAGTTCCCTCGTTTTTCCTGCCGACGCTTCACAGTAAAACGGCTCGATCAGCTCCCCGTCGTACTCCGCAACGAGTCCTTCTGTCTCCTGCACCGCGGTACGGATCTTCCCGTAATACTCTCTAAAATGTTCTTTCCCCCATTTTTTCTCCATCTCCCTCATGCTGAGACAATCTATGTCCAGTTCCTCTTCCCGGATACGTTCCAGTCCCGGATCCACAAGCCGGTAGATATATGTCCTCGCAAGCACCGCCTGTGCTTTTAATGTCTCGATCCCGTACTCTGCCGGGATCTCCGCCGCCACGACTCCAGTAAGAAACTCTTCCGCCGGTACTTCCGCCCCCGTATCCGTCCGGATCCGGCCTGTCCACGCCAGCGTTGTCACATAGGGGATCATGACCGTCATCCATAAGACCATAAAAAAACGCTTCATAAAAAATACCCGCCTCATACACCTGTGATACCGGATTTCAGATCCGGAAGTCTTCCGGGCGGATTGCCCGAAAAACTCCTTCCGAATTTTTCTGATATCACTATTGTATGAGACGGGTCTGTTTTTTATGTTATCCGTAACTGTCAAGTACCTTCACAGTTACATTATTTCAGCTCTACCTTGATCTTCTTCAAATGCCAGATATCTCTTACATACTCCTCGATCGTACGGTCGGAAGAGAACTTTCCTGCGGATGCGGTGTTGAGCATCGCGGTTCTTGCCCACCACTTCTCATCGCGGTATGCCTGGTCGATCTTCTTATGTGCTTCCGCATAGGAACGGAAGTCCTTTAAGATAAAGTAGGTATCTGCGCGGTCGCTGCTCTGGGTGTTGAGCAGGGAGTTGTAGATATCGCGGAACAGCTCCGGATCCTGCGGAGAATAGTAGCCGTTGATGAGCTGCATCAGCACGCGGCGGATATCCTGATCATTGTTGAAGATATCCATCGGGTTGTAGCCGCCGTTGTTTTCAAGGTTGATGATCTCATCTGCGGACGCACCGAAGATGAACATATTCTCCTTGCCGACTTCCTCTGCCATTTCCACATTTGCTCCGTCCATGGTTCCGATCGTCAGAGCGCCGTTCAACATGAACTTCATGTTTCCGGTCCCGGATGCTTCCTTACTTGCTGTGGAGATCTGCTCGCTGACATCCGCAGCGGAGAAGATCAGCTCTGCGTTGGATACACGGTAATCTTCAATGAATACGACCTTTAATTTGCCGCCGATGGACTTATCGTTGTTGATCACATCAGCCACATTGTTGATGAGCTTGATGGTCAGTTTTGCACGCTTATATCCGGCTGCTGCTTTCGCACCGAAGATGAAGGTTCTCGGAACAATGTCCATATTCGGGTTATCTTTTAACTGGTTGTAGAGATACATCACATGAAGGATGTTCATGAGCTGTCTCTTGTATTCATGAAGACGTTTTACCTGAACATCGAAGATGGATCGCGGATCGACATCGATGCCGTTGTGCTCCTTGATGTACTTTGCAAGACGGATCTTGTTCTGGTACTTAATATTCATGAATTCCTGCTGGCACTTCTCATCATCCACATAAACAGAAAGCTTTTTAATATTGGAGAGATCTGTGATCCACTCATTTCCGATCTTATCGGTCACCCAATCTGCAAGCAGCGGGTTGCCGTGAAGCAGGAAACGTCTCTGGGTAATACCATTTGTTTTATTATTAAACTTCTCCGGCATCATCTCATAGAAGTCACGAAGCTCCTGTTTCTCAAGGATCTCTGTGTGAAGCTTCGCAACACCGTTTACAGAGAAGCTGCCGACGATTGCAAGGTAAGCCATGCGGACCTGTCCGTCGTAAATGATCGCCATTCTGCGGATCTTCTCGTTGTCACCCGGATATCTCTGCTGGATCTGGGCTACAAAACGGCGGTTGATCTCCTCAACGATCTGGTAAACACGCGGAAGCAGACGGGAGAACAGCTCGATCGGCCATTTTTCAAGAGCTTCAGCCATGATGGTGTGGTTTGTGTAGGCACAGGTCTTTGTCGTGATCTCCCAGGCCTCATCCCACTCTAAGTTCTCCTCGTCAAGTAAGATACGCATTAACTCAGCAACCGCAACGGTCGGATGTGTATCGTTTAACTGGAAGGATGCCTTCTCATAGAATTTATGGATATCGTCATGCTTTTCCTTGTACTTTTTGATGGCACGCTGAACACTGGCAGAAATAAAGAAATACTGCTGTTTTAAGCGAAGCTCTTTTCCGGAATAATGGTTATCATTCGGGTAAAGGACCTCAACGATGGTCTTCGCCAGATTCTCCTGCTCAACAGCTTTCTGGTAATCGCCCTTGTCGAACTCGCTTAAGTTGAAGGTATTCACCGGCTGTGCATCCCAGATTCTTAAAGAGTTTACAACATTGTTGCCGTATCCCATGATCGGAATATCATACGGAACCGCCATAACGGACTGGTAGCCCTTCTGTACGAAATGGTTTCTCTTTCCGTCCCATTCTGTCTCCACATAACCGCCGAATTTGACCTCCGTCGCATACTCTGCGCGGCGGATCTCAAACGGATAGCCGTCCTTCAACCACTCATCCGGGACCTCGATCTGATATCCGTCACGGATCTGCTGTTTGAACATTCCATAACGATAACGGATGCCGCAGCCATATGCCGGATAGCCTAAAGATGCAAGGGAATCCAAAAAGCATGCCGCAAGACGTCCAAGACCGCCGTTTCCGAGTGCCGGATCCCGTTCCTGATCCTCAATGGAATTCAGGTCAAAGCCCAGTTCAGAAAGTGCCTCCTCGATTTCCTTCTGCTCACAGAGGCTGATGATATTGTTGCCGAGGAAACGACCGGTTAAAAACTCCATGGACATGTAGTAAACGATCTTCGCATCCTGCTTGTCGTACTCTTTATGAGTCGCGATCCAGCGGTCGATGATCATGTCCTTAACTGCAAGTGCGACAGCCTGGTAAACCATAGCCGGAGTCGCCTCGTCGATCGTTTTGCGGTAGATGCTCTTTACGTTAAACACAATGGTCTTCTTCAGTTCATCCTTGTTAATTGTCTGACTCACCCCTAAAGTCCTCCTTTATACTCTCTTAATGGCCGGATCCCGCGCCATGCCTCTTCAGGCCGCGTCTGTGATCCGGTCAATGTGAACCCCTTATTTACAGGAAGGTTCCGCATTGCGGGTCTGTCCATAAATATTGTTCATGAAATCCCCGCGCTGCGGAACTTTTTCCTGTTGTCATCCGTCTATTTTGTCACTTTCGCTACGCCGAATACAACATCCTCGCCGTTGATGTTCCATTCCTTCGTGTAGCCTGCCATCTCGCCGAGCATGATGTTGTCTGCCATGACCTCGCTCTTTAACTCATCCGCGTACTTCTTGATCAGATCCGCGATCTTCTCATTCTTGTCCGCGTAAACGTAGATATGGTCCATAACCTCAAATCCGGCCTCTTTACGCATGGTCTGGATCTTGCTGACGATCTCACGGTAGAAGCCTTCCTCGAGAAGCTCCGGTGTCAGTGTTGTATCGAGAACAACGGTCACGGTGTTGTCTGCCTCGGATACATAGCCTTCTGTCTGTGCCATATCGATCAGGAGGTCATCCTTTGTGAGAACAACTTCATTTCCGTCAAAGTTGAAGGTCAGAGCGCCCTTCTCGTTTAAGGTATCCATCGCAGCATTTCCGTCAAGCTCCGTCAGGGCTTTCTTGATATTTCCGAGCTGTTTTCCGTACTTCGGTCCTACCGTCTTAAGCTGCGGCTTGAAGGTGTAGGAGGTAAAGCTTCTCACATCGTCTGTGAACTCTACGGACTTCACATTTAACTCGTCCTCGATGATCTCCTGATAGAACTCCGGAAGCTTCTCCGGTGCCTTTACGAACATCTTTGCGATCGGCTGACGGTTCTTGATGTTTGCGGTATTTCTTGCCGCACGTCCCATCACAACGATCTTTAAGACTTCATCCATCTTTGCTTCCAGCTCGGCATCGATATGTGCCTCATCAACGGCCGGGAAGTCGCAGAGGTGGATGCTCTCCGGAGCTGTCTTGTCAATGGATCTTACAAGGTTCTGGTAGATTTCCTCCGTCATGAACGGGATCATCGGAGCTGCTGCCTTACTGATCGTCACGAGTGCTGTGTAAAGAGTCATGTAAGCGTTGATCTTATCCTGCTCCATGCCCTTTGCCCAGAAACGCTCACGGCTTCTTCTTACATACCAGTTGCTCATGTCATCCACAAACTCCTGGAGTGCTCTTGCTGCCTCCGGGATGCGGTAGTTCGCAAGGTCATCATCCACTGCCTTAACAGTAGAATTCAACTTGGATAACAGCCATTTATCCATAACCGGAAGCTTATCGTACTCCAGTGTGTACTTGGTCGCGTCAAAGTTATCAATATTCGCGTAGAGGACGAAGAATGCATAGGTGTTCCAGAGAGTACCCATGAACTTTCTCTGTCCTTCCATAACAGCCTTTCCATGGAAGCGGTTCGGCAGCCACGGTGCGCTGTTGATGTAGAAGTACCAGCGGATCGCGTCGGCACCATATGTCTTCAGGGCGTCGAACGGATCGACAGCGTTTCCTTTGGACTTACTCATCTTCTGTCCGTTCTCATCCTGAACGTGGCCGAGAACGATAACGTTCTGGTACGGCGGTTCATTAAAGAGCAGCGTGGACTCGGCAAGGAGGGAGTAGAACCATCCTCTTGTCTGGTCAACAGCCTCGGAGATGAACTGTGCCGGGAACTGTTTGTGGAAAAGCTCCTGGTTCTCGAACGGATAGTGGTGCTGCGCGAACGGCATTGCGCCGGAGTCGAACCAGCAGTCAATAACCTCCGGTACACGGTGCATTTCTTTTCCGCAGTCCGGGCAGGTGATCACTACATCATCGATAAACGGACGGTGAAGCTCAACTTCTCCCTTGTCTCCGTCCATCTCCTTGCTGTATTTCTTAACAACATCCTGATAGTTCGGGCTCATCTTCTTTAATTCTTCACGGCTGCCGATGCAGTGCATCTTTCCGCACTCACACTGCCATACCGGAAGAGGTGTGCCCCAGTAACGGTTTCTGGAGATTCCCCAGTCCTGAACGTTCTCCAGCCAGTCGCCGAAGCGTCCTTTACCGATGGATTCCGGAATCCAGTTGATCTTATTGTTGTTGCGGATCAGGTCATCCTTCACCGCTGTCATCTTGATGAACCAGGACTCTCTCGCATAGTAGATAAGCGGTGTGTCACAACGCCAGCAGAACGGGTAGCTGTGCTCGAATGCCGGTGCCTCGAATAACAGACCTTTTTCCTTTAAGTCTTTTAAGACCATCGGATCCGCTTTCTTCACGAATACGCCTGCATACGGAGTTTCCTTTGTCATGTCGCCCTTTGCATCTACAAGCTGTACAAACGGGAGATCATAACGACGGCCTACCTGGGCATCGTCCTCACCAAAAGCCGGTGCAATGTGTACCACGCCGGTACCGTCTGTCAGGGTAACATAATCTGCGCATGTCACGAAGTATGCTTTCTTGTGCTGTTTCTCACAGATCTCAACTGCGCAGTCGAATAACGGCTCGTACTCCTTGTACTCAAGGTCCTTACCTGTGTAAGTCTCGAGGATCTCGTAAGCAGGAGTTCCGTTCTCCTTGTCAGCAAGCTTCCCGAGAACAGTGTCAAGAAGAGCTTCCGCCATGTAGTAGGTATAGCCGTCTGCGGCCTTTACTTTTGCGTATGTCTCTTTCGGGTTTACGCAGAGTGCCACGTTGCTCGGAAGAGTCCACGGAGTCGTTGTCCATGCAAGGAAGTATGCGTCCTCGCCTTTTACTTTGAAGCGGGCGATCGCAGATTTCTCTTTTACATCCTTATATCCCTGGGCAACCTCGTGGCTGGAAAGCGGTGTTCCGCAGCGCGGGCAGTACGGAACGATCTTGAATCCCTTGTAGAGGAGTCCTTTGTCCCAGATCTGCTTTAATGCCCACCACTCGGACTCGATGTAGTCGTCATGGTAAGTAACATACGGGTTATCCATATCAGCCCAGAAACCAACGGTGCTGGAGAAATCCTCCCACATTCCTTTGTATTTCCAGACGCTCTCTTTACATTTCTCGATGAACGGCTCAACACCGTACTCCTCGATCTGCTCTTTTCCGTCGAGACCAAGAAGCTTCTCGACCTCAAGCTCTACCGGAAGTCCGTGGGTATCCCATCCGGCCTTACGCGGAACCATATAGCCCTTCATGGTGCGGTATCTCGGGATCATATCCTTGATGACACGGGTAAGTACGTGTCCGATATGCGGTTTTCCGTTTGCGGTAGGCGGTCCGTCATAGAATACGTAAGGGGTTCCTTTTCTGCGGCTGTCGATACTCTTTTCAAAGATCTTTTCATCTTTCCAGAATTTCTCAACCTGTTTTTCCCTGTCCACAAAGTTCAGGTCTGTTGATACTTTCTCGTACATGACACATTTCCTCCAATCAATGTTTTGCGCATAACTTTCTCGTTGTTATGCTCTTCGTGTTTTGTGTGTCGTATGCTGAATCAGTAATAAAAAAGCCCCATTCTCAATGAGAACAGGGCGAAAATAACGCTTTTAACCACCTATTGCTGCATACTGACATATGAGTTCCCTTTAACGGCGGAATCACCGGGTACACTTACTTTCCAAAAGCAGTACCGCTTTCAGGGTTCAGCTTCCAGCTCGGGAGTGATCTTCCTTTCACGAAAAAGCACCGGGCTTCCATCGTCCCCGGCTCGCTTTGGCTTTCTGCTTGTGAACCTACTGTCTCCGTCATGGCTTTTTTCTATGGATCGTCTGAATGCAACCATCGAATCTGTTCATAGTTACATTTTTTTACACTCAGACAAAATAATGATGTTGGGGTCAAAAGGTCTTTTGCCCCCTTTGATACCGGATTGTTTCGCACTACGTGCTTCCACAATCCTCAAAACATTCATAATCCGCTCATTTTTCTACGAAAAATGGCTACTTATTCATGTTTTAGGCGGGTCCCAAGGTCAAAAATCCTCTTGCAAGCAAGCTTGCATCAGATTTCCGACCTTTTGACCTTGGTATCAAAATAATTATAGTAATAAGGTATTTAAAAGTCAAGGGAATCCCTCGGGAGTTGCGAAATCTTTCCATATTGATGCCGTCTTCCTGTTTTCTTTCTTAACTTTTTAGGCACATTTTACGTTCTTTTGAAGTGTTCGTTACTTTTTTAACACGCAATTTGCCTTTTCGCACAAGAACTGATATAATCAACCACAACACGTTTGACAGCCGCCCGGTTCTTTTGGGGTGAACCGCACTTAAGCTGTCGTTATCGTCCGGCATTTTTATACGCTCCGGACTGCTGCGTTTAATATTCCGCTGACACTTACCGCGGAGAAATTTAAGGAGAAACATTATGAGCGAACGAAACCTGACGCTGCTTACAGATCTCTACGAGCTGACCATGATGCAGGGTTACTTTCATGCAAAGGATGCAAATGAGACTGTCATCTTCGACGCATTCTACCGCACAAATCCGGATGGAAACGGATTTGCCATCACGGCCGGCTTAGAGCAGGTTGTCGAATACATCGAAAATTTACACTTTGATAAGGAAGATATCGATTATCTCCGCACCACAGGACTCTTCGGGGAAGATTTTCTGGAGTACCTCTCCACCTTTAAATTCACCGGTGATATCTACGCGATCCCGGAAGGAACCGTCGTATTCCCGAGAGAACCGCTCGTAAAGGTCATCGCCCCGATCATGCAGGCCCAGCTTGTTGAGACCGCGATCTTAAATATCATCAACCACCAGAGCCTGATCGCAACAAAGACTTCCCGGATCGTCCATGCAGCCCGCGGAGACGGAGTCATGGAGTTCGGTTTAAGACGTGCCCAGGGTCCGGATGCCGGAATCTACGGTGCGAGAGCCGCTATGATCGCCGGCTGTATCGGTACTTCCAACGTGCTCTGCGGTCAGATGTTCGATGTCCCGGTAAAAGGAACCCATGCCCACAGCTGGATCATGAGTTTCCCGGATGAGCTCACCGCCTTCCGTACCTACGCGAGACTCTATCCGACCGCATGTATCCTGTTAGTCGACACTTACGACACCTTAAATTCGGGGATCCCGCATGCAATCCAGGTATTCAAGGAGATGCGCGCGGAGGGAATCCCGCTTACCTTCTACGGAATCCGTATGGACAGCGGAGACCTCGCTTATCTCTCCAAAGAGGCGAAAAAAATGCTCGATGCGGAAGGCTTCACGGACGCTGTGATCTCCGCATCCAACGATCTCGATGAGACCCTGATCACAAGCTTAAAGAACCAGGGCGCAACCATCAACTCCTGGGGTGTCGGCACAAACCTGATCACCTCCAAGGACTGCCCGTCCTTCGGCGGTGTTTATAAGCTCGCGGCGATCATGGACAAGAAGACTGGAACCTTCATCCCGAAGATCAAGCTCTCCGAGAACGAGGAGAAGATCACAAACCCGGGCAACAAGACCACCTACCGTATCTACGGAAAGGACAGCCACAAGGTCATCGCTGATATCATCTGTCTCGTCGGCGAGACGTTCAATGAGGACGAGCCACTGTTGCTCTTTGACCCGATAGCGACATGGAAAAAGACACTCCTCGCTCCCGGAACTTATACGATGCGTGAGCTTCCGGTGCAGGTATTCAAGGACGGCGAGTGTGTCTACCACTCCCCGAAGGTCATGGATATCCAGAAATACTGCAAGGAAGAGCTCAATACCTTATGGGATGAGACAAAGCGTCTCGTAAACCCGCATGAGGTCCATGTGGATCTTTCCAAGCCGCTTTGGGATATGAAGCATGCTCTGCTCGACAAATATCATTTCGAGTAAATTCCAGTTCACATGTTCCTCATGACAGCGGCATGCACCGCCGGATCCATTTAACCATGAAACCATATACCGCCCGGAGTATTTTCAGTCTCCGGGCATTCTGCAAAAAGAGGGAAATACTATGAGCGCAACAGATATCGCCACATCCGTCGATGTGGACCTTGACTTAATTTATGAACAGACAAAAGCGATCGCCGAGGAGCTGATCAATACCGCCGCAATGAAACCGGGGCAGATCCTGGTGGTGGGCTGCTCATCCAGCGAGATCGCTGCCCACGCGATCGGCTGCTACTCCAGCAGCGAAGTCGGACAGGCTGTCTTTACCGCCCTTTCCCATGTGACAAAGAAACACGGTCTCTACCTCGCCGCCCAGTGCTGTGAGCACTTAAACCGCGCCCTGATTGTCGAGGAAGAATGTGCTGCGAAATATGGCCTTGAGATGGTGAATGTAAAGCCGCAGTTGAAGGCCGGCGGTTCCTTCTCCACCGCCGCGTGGAATGGCTTTGAGCATCCCTGCGCAGTGGAATTTATAAAAGCACACGCCGGGATCGATATCGGTGACACCTTGATCGGTATGCATCTGCGCCATGTCGCCGTTCCGGTCCGCACCACCATCAAATCCATCGGCTCCGCCCATGTTGTCTGTGCGAGAACACGGCTCAAATATATCGGCGGCGAGCGGGCTGCTTATCAGAAATAAAAAAGGGGCTGTCGCACTAACGTGCGGCAGCTCATTTTATATATCCAACACAAAACGCCGAGCTTCGAAAAGCCCGGCGTTCGTGGTATAATCAGTTTATGCGACTAAACAAAATAATACAGAAACCGTTCATTTAAGACCAATGATTCTGCAGTGTTTCGATATCATACGGACAGGGATAACCTTCTCCAGATGATATATATGATCATGTCCGGTTACTTCGAAGATGATGCTTCGGATGAACTGACCAATGATCCTGTTTTTAAAGCTGTACTTGAAAAATCCGCATTAGCATCTCAGCCAACCGTATCAAGATTCTTTAACCGCATGGATGAAGATACTTTAAAGCAATTCCAGGAGATCAGCCGGATACTCAGAAAAAGGATCTACAGCATCCAGATGCCTCAGTCCGTGATCCTGGATCTGGATTCTACGCTCCTCGCAGCATACGGCAAACAGGAAGGCAGGGCATTTAACTTCCATTATCAGAGTAATGGCTACCATCCGCTCGTCTGTTATGACAGAATCACTGGTGATCTGATAAAAATCCAACTCCGTGATGGAGCGGCTTATTCCTGTACCGGTGTAACCGATTTCCTGCAGCCGATTCTCGACGAGTACCTGAATGATTATCCAACCATCCATCTCCTGCTTCGCGGCGATAGTGGTTTTGCAACTCCTGATCTCTATAAACAGTGTGAGGAAAACGGAACAAGCTATGTCATCCGGCTGAAGGGAAACAAGGTTCTCCGTGAAAAAGCGTCGTTTCTTGCAGATGCACTTACCAGTCGGACTCAAAATAACAAGGTAGACTACACTGTGGTTTACGGTGAATTCATGTACAAAGCTGGTCCATGGCCTTATGAAAGACGCGTTGTGTGCAAGGTTGAGAAGCCAGAAAACCAAATGGTTTACATGTATACCTTTATCGTCACAAACATGGATTCCTCACCAGAATACCTTATCAAATTTTACTGCAAAAGAGGTCTGATGGAAAACTTCATCAAAGAAAGCAAATCTGGTTTTGATTTTTCTGCGGTGAGCAGTCACAACAGAATTGTAAATGCAAACAGAGTCCAGGTACATGCTCTTGCCTATAACATATTTAATTGGTTTAGACGATTGGTATTATCAGCAGAAATGC
>NZ_QWGJ01000017.1:0-18264 GCF_003435225.1 Clostridium sp. AF28-12
TCTTTCTATAGTGCTTACAGTATACCAGATTCATTAAAAAATGTCTCTCAAAGTGTCTTAAATTACGATACCATTATATCCCAAAGAAGCTGGACAAAATGAGTGATCAGTGCCAGATCTTTCTCGGCCAGATACTCATTATAAAAATCTTCATCGTCAAACCAGGAGGCATGATAATGATCTTCGACGATTGCCTGCAGAGTGTACAGATAAAAGATAGCCCAGGGATAGAGGACTTCAACATTAAAATAGAGGTTTCCGGACTTATATTTATTGCGTTCTTTCTGAAGGGACTGACTGTCAACGGAAAAGATGCAGGATGCCAGCTGCCCTATATTTTCGTAGTTATTATCGACGGATTCAATATTTCGATCTCCCTGATAGGCATGGCGGATATCGTAGCAGAGCCCGAGAATATTTTCGTAACAGGAAGAGGATTCGACATCATCCTGATGTGCAAAGTAGAAACGAAGGTAATCGCTGAGCGCACTGTGAAGCGCGTTCAGATCCTCATAATCCCCGTGTATTCAATGTGAACTTTCTAAAATATTAACGTTCATTCTGGAATATACTTGTTTTAAGCTATTTGCAGTATGCTTGAAAGTGTTTTTGAAAGTTGATTAACTCTCAAATTTTTTATTGCTTGTGGGACTTTTTGTAGTAAAGATCAAGCGTAAGCGTTTACAAATAAAATGTGTGCCTAAAAATTTTGGGGCTAGGATGGTGAGGTGAGGGGCGGACATTGTTGCACACTCCAGGGACAAATTATATAATGATTTTAGAAAGCGTTTGAAGAAGAGCGAGGAAACAGATACTAAGTATAAAAATAAATAATCGAAGAGCAGAAGTGAGGATGAGTCTATGAATAATAATAGTAAGGAAGAGCTGAAAGCGGATCTGTATATGCTTTCGTGCATTAGAAAAATTGAGAAAGTATTTTCCTGTCGGCTTATGGATGTAACTGCGGGAAAGGAAATGAATTTAATCGACTTCTTCTTGTGCCTTGCGAAGAAAAATTACTTATCGGAGAGTGTGCTGCCTCTGCTGAATATAAAGTTAATGTAGCTTGTAAAAACAACAGTGCCTTGCAGTGATGATACTGAGAGCATAGCGAGAGAAAAAATTCTTATGCGTGCGAAAACTTGTGCGCTGGCAGCAGAACTTCAAAAAATGGTGGAACATGTTCCGGCAGTTGAAGAGTGGAGAAGGATAAAAATGAGTTTATGGAGATTCGGGAGGTGAAATGGTAACAAAAGAAAGTAAAAAACTTCAATTTTTTTCCATTTTTTCGTCACAAATCCAATTTTATTACGTTTATATTAGTAGAACATGTTGATCAGACCGGAATTTTTCCGAAAAAACGTGGTCGTTTGCCAGAGAAATGAGCTGAAAACGGAAAACGGAAAACGGCAGACGGCGGCAGAACTTTGGTGAAATTCTGGTTAAAACCCTAAAGAACCGGAATACAGGTTTATTTGAACCGATAGGCGGATGTGGTCCTACGAATATGACGAATGGAGGAGGAATGAATATGGTCGTGTCAAAGAATTACAAAATCAAAGAGCAGAATGGAATGTATTATATTGTTCCGTCAAGCGTTCCGGGATGCCCGCAGTGCGGTGGAGAGATGAAGATCCGTGACAGCAAGAGGCGGAAGGTGATTTTTGCGGATGGTACGGTGGATACATTTGTTTTGCGGCGATACAAGTGTACGGTGTGTGGGCGTGTTCATCTGGAACTCCCGGACATTATGGTTCCTCATAAGCATTATTCGAGGTCGGCGATCATCGATACGATAAATGGTGAGAGAAACTGTTCCGCGGAGCAGTCGACGATTTACCGCTGGAACCGGGAAAAGATGCAGCTTGAACGTCTGCTGGTTCAGGTGGAAGATAAGAGTCCGGAAGCAAAGCGGACTGACGGCGATAATAACTGCAGGTGCGCAGGAAATTAAATATGAAAAAGCGGCAGGTGAAATACCTGCAAAAGGGGAAATGAAAAAGCGGCAGGTGAAATATCCGAAAAGGGGAAATGAAAAAGCGGCAGGTGAACTGCCTGTAAAGGGGAAAATGAAAAAGCAGCAGGCGGATGCCTGTAATTTGTGTGATCAGTGATTATGATGGCCGGTCAGTCAGAAATGGCTGACTGGCGTTTTTGATTGCCATGTATCCGAAAAAATGTCAGAAGAAGATTCTGTCAGTTCATAGAAAACAATGATTGAAACAGAGCACAGAATCCGTGCATAAGCTGAAAAATTGGCCATTCGCGCGTCGTATACCTGACCGTGACCGAACGTGGAACATATATAGTCCGAATATGGGCAATATACAAATAGTGTCAATGTATGTTATATAGAAGACATCAGAGTAACTGTTTGTCAGATTTGCGGATATTTTGCGGGCTGAAAAGTGTGTTGGGCTGATATGCACGGAGGATAAAATGATAAGTTACAATCGCTTGTGGGAGACCATGGAGAAGAGAAAGATCAGTCAATATCGGTTGATCAAGGAGTTTGGCTTAAGCTCCGGCCAGATGAGCCGTCTGAAGAAGAATACATATGTTTCGACGCATACGTTGGAGACGCTCTGCCGGATCCTGGACTGCCGGATCGAGGATGTGATGGAGGTTTCTTTCGAGGACGAGGAGAAGGAAAATAAGGCGAATTGACACTGATCTTTACCGGAAAAGAGTTCCGATAAAGACCAGATATTTTTACGATTCTTTTTCCACGCGGTCAAATGAGATGCGGACGATGTCCGCAACGCTGCAGTTTAAGATCCGGCACAGAGTTTCCAGGGTATGTGTGGATACATGTTCATTTTTACGGATCCGATGGAGCTGGCCGGAGCTGAAATGATAGCTGCGGATCAGGCGGTACTGGTTTATGCCTTTTGACTTTAAGGTGTTCCAGAGCGGGCTGTAATCGATCATGAGAAACGCCTCCTTTCCTTATATAATGCGGCAGAAGTTCTGCCATAGTAAAGAATAAAAGATATTTAGGGGAATTTGTGGAAATATAAGGAAAAACAGGTCGAATCTTGCGGATGTTGGCAGGAAATACAAATGAGAAAATAGAAAATGTATCGCTGGTGAGCAGGCGTGGAAACCGAAAGAGAAGAATTTAGGCGGTTTCTGCCGGATTACGAGTCTATGGATTGAACGGGTCAGCCTGGAATGTCCTGGAAATAACGGCGAGAGATGAGACAAAGGAGAAAACGGTATGGTTAAATATACAAGGTTATGGGAGACAATGCAGAGAAAAGGCATCAGCCAGTATCGCCTGATCAAGACATATGGAATCAGCAATGGTCAGTTGAACAGGCTGCGGAAGAATTTATATATTTCGACGCATACCGTGGAGACTTTATGCAGAATTCTGGACTGCCGCGTGGAGGATGTGATGGAGATCGTGTTCGATGAGAGCGACGAGCTTTTATGGTCTCCGGGACTGGAAGAGGAGCGGCAGAAGCAGGAGGAGCTGGAGAAGAAAAAGAAGAGGCAGGGACAGTAAAGATCCTGTGTGGCAAAATTTGGTGCATAACAGATTGCGGAAATGCAGCTGTTTGCGATATCGTGAGCAGAATCCGGCTGTGAAACAGAAAAATGAAGTGCGGCGGTACCTGAAATAAGTTGCCAATATTCTTTTTAACAGGTATACTGGATAGGAATGCATGATTTCGTTATAGAACATTCGTGAAAAACCTGTTATCGGCAGGTTTTGCGGATGAGGTCTGCACATTTGCTGCGCTGACCATGATAGAACGCAGGCGTGCAGGAAATAATAGAGAATATCGGAGGAACTTAAAGATGACAGGACGCAATGTTGGAAAGACATGCCGCACACATTACAGAGGTACTTTTAACGATGGTACACAGTTTGACTCTTCCTACGACCGCGGCGAGCCGTTAGAGTTTGTATGTGGCGCTGGACAGATGATCAAGGGATTTGACGCGGCTGTTGCGGATATGGAGGTCGGTGAGATCAAGGAGATCCACCTGATGCCGGAGGAAGCTTACGGAATGCCGAATCCGAATATGATCCTCACACTCGAGATCGCAAATCTCCCGGGTTCCGAGGACCTTGAGGTTGGACAGCAGGTATACCTCACAAACCAGAGCGGCCAGCCGTTCCCGGTGAAGGTTACCGCGAAGGACGAGAAGATGATCACTCTTGACGCGAACCATGAGATGGCGGGGAAAGAGCTGAACTTCAAGATTGAACTGGTTGAAGTAAAATAGGAATAATCCCGACATTTTTCCACATACTACCCATAAGTCACACGATATGGAAGTAGTGGTATGCAGGAGGAATAGACGTTATGAAAGCTACGGGAATTGTAAGAAGAATTGATGACCTCGGACGTGTGGTGGTTCCGAAGGAGATCAGGCGGACACTTCGTTTGCGCGAAGGAACGCCGTTAGAGATCTTCACGGACCGTGAGGGGGAGATCATTCTGAAGAAGTACTCGCCGATGATGGAACTGAATGCGTTTGCAGGGCAGTATGCAGACGCGATGGCGCAGTCGACAGGGCTTATGGTCTGCATCACGGACCGGGACCAGGTGGTCGCGGCGGCCGGCGGGGCGAAAAAGGACTTTTTCCAGAAGCCTATCAGCCGGGCGCTGGAGCATGTGATCCAGGAGCGGATGACGGTGCAGGCGGGAAAGGATGAGCGGGCGTTCACGCCTGTGACGGACGATGACAGCGAGGGAATCACTGCGCAGGTGATCACTCCGATCATCTGTGAAGGTGACGCGATCGGGTCGGTCATTGTGATGAGCAGGGAGCCGAGGGCGAAGTTCGCGGATGCAGAGGTGCGTTTGGCAGCGACGGCGGCGGGATTCCTGGGACGGCAGATGGAGAGCTGAGAATTGAGGCTGGGCGAGATTTGAAACAGCAGTAAAAATGTTGAGAAAATATGCCTGGTAAGATAAAAAACGAAAAAAGTCCACATGATGATATTTTAGAAGAGATCACTTCAATAAATATTATCATGTGGACTTTGACTTTTATTTACAACGAATCAAAAAACGATCGTAACTGTTCAGTAGGTCTGCGCACTTGCTGCGCTGACCGTAAGAAAACATAGGCTGGAGGGCAAAAATCCCATCAGCGAAGCTGATCTGGAATGGATTTTTGCGTGTAACTATGAAGGTACTGAATAGTTACAAACGATCTAAATAAAAGGCATTATGCAAATGCACATTTCTAATTGCCATGCATCCGGAAGAAGCTGCCGGTGGCGGTTCCGCAGGTGAACAGTGTATCCAGACTATGTTCATGCGGGCAGACTTTTCGGATTCTGACATTCTTTATACACGTAATTATTCGGTCTACGCTAGTTTGGGCTGAAAGAACTTTATTTCCCAGTCTGCTTCTTCGAATTCCCATAGATATACACCATGATCGAAGCAATCGCAACCAATGCGCCGCCGAGGATCGAGGTGGATTTTACAGGCTCGCCGAGGATCGCTGCGCCGAGAACGATGCTGAACAGGATTCCGGAGTAGTTGTAGATACTGATCTCGGATGCCGGGGCGAAGCGGTAAGCGTAGGTGATGAATACCTGGCCCAGGGAGCCGAAGAGGCTGATCAGCATGAGCAGCATAAACTGGCGCGGGTCCGGCATAACGAAATTGCTGATGACGAACGGCAGGGAACCGAACACGCTGAAGGTTGAAAAGTGCATGATAACGGTGATTCCGTCGACTTTTCCCTTAAAGTAGCCGAGAAACGTGTACGCAACGCCGGATGTGATGGCGGAGAGCAGCGCGACTACCAGCGGAAATGGGTCGGACTGGAAGCTCGGACGGAATACGATGAATGCGCCGATAACGGACAGTGCCAGCGCCGGGATCTGGATCGGGGAAAGCTTCTCCTTCATAAACACAGCAGCCAGCAGTGTGACAAAGATCGGGGAGAGCTTATTTAATACGGTGACATCTCCCTGTGCAGCATGGCTGGAGGCGTAGAACAGCGTGATCAGGCCCAGAAATCCGAAGAAAGAGCGGCCGAACAGGTACGGCTGGTATTTTTTCGGGCCGTAGTAAGAACCACGTTTTTTACGGATGATGAAAAAGGAAACGATCAGGATGAAGAGATTGCGGACGCAGATCTGCTCCATCGTTGGAATTTCGCGGCTCATACGGACAACGACCTGCATGGAGGCGAAAGAAAGCGCGGACAGGATCATAAAGAGGATGCCCTTTTGTTTTTGTGTGATATTCATGATGTCCTCCTGTGAAATTGTAATCGAGGAATAGCTCAATTAGAGTGATGATATGTCAAAAGACACGACAATTAAGAGTATAACTTTTTTTCATGGAATCGTCAATTGGTGCAAATATGTAGAAAAAATAAAAGATTTCAGGAGGACAAGTGGAGTATGTTTGGTGCGGATTAAATTGGAACAAATGGACGGTGATGGATTGCAGTTAAAAAACAGAATGCATATTGCCAGAGAAATAGAATCCAGTTACAATGATAGTAGAAAATAGTATTTAAAACTGTTGGCGGAGAGCGTAGGCGGAACCGACGGGGAGAGGACCGGGCGATCGTCAGAGGCTCGAAACAGCAGAAAAATGAATGAAAACGGATAAGGTGAGGAAATACTATGTATACATTCGAGGACTTAAAGCAGATCATGAAGACACTGCGTGCGGAGGATGGCTGTCCATGGGACCGTGCGCAGGATCATGACACGTTGAAAAAGCATCTCGTGGAGGAATGCGCGGAGGTGCTGGAGGCGATCGATGCTCATGACACGGAAAATCTCTGCGAGGAGCTGGGGGATGTCCTGTTCCAGGTCATGTTCCACAGTGAGATCGAGGCGGAGCAGGGAAATTTTACCGTGGATGATGTGGTGAACGGCATCTGCGAGAAGATGATCCGCCGCCATCCACGGGTCTTCGGAGGCGAGATTCCGGAGGTGGAGAACGAGAAGGACCTCTGGGAAGCGATCAAGAAACAGGAGCGGGAGGAAAAGAAAAAACGGGCCGCCGCACACTGACGAAAAGTGCGCAAAAACACGGCAAAAACGGGCAAAAATCCTTGACAAAGAATGCAGAAACATATATAAATGTAAGAGTGCAATGCAAAGGTCCTTCGGGCAGGCTTTGTCCGCAGGTTTGAAATGAATTTTAGGAGGAAATAAAACAAATGAACAAGACAGAATTAATCGCAGCAGTTGCTGAGCAGGCAGAACTCTCCAAGAAAGATGCTGAGAAGGCACTGAAGGCTTTCACAGATGTTATTGCAGCAGAGTTAGTTAAAGGTGAGAAGGTACAGTTAGTTGGCTTCGGTACATTCGAGGTATCCGAGAGAGAGGCTAGAGAGGGAAGAAACCCGCTTACAGGCGAGAAGATCACGATCGCAGCTTCCAAGAACCCGAAATTCAAAGCTGGTAAGGCTTTAAAGGATATGGTTAACGCTTAATTCTGTTTAGAATGATAAAAGTGGCTGTGTAGGCAGCACGTGTTTGGATCCCCTCCGTGATATGCGTATTGCGGAGGGGGAAATTGTTTCCGGGGTTCGCCTGGACAGGCGGGCAGCAGGAAGTCCGGCGGCGATGGTGCCGCAGAAAAGGAGCAAGTTATGCGTTTAGACAAATATCTGAAGGTATCCCGTATCATCAAGCGCAGAACCGTGGCAAACGAGGCGTGCGACAGTGGCCGTGTGATGCTGAATGATAAGATTGCGAGAGCCAGCGCGGAAGTTAAGGTCGGAGATGTGATTGAGGTGGCATTTGGAACAAAAGCCGTCAAGGTCCGTGTGACGAGCGTGCAGGAGACGATCCGCAAGGAAGATACGAAGGAAATGTTTGAATATATTTAGGAAAAACCTCACAGTGAAAACTGATGAGGTTTTTTATGTAAGGCGCGAAAACATACCAAAACATACTCTTTATTATACCGGAGTCCATAGATTCAAGTGAATCCATATGATATAATCGACTCGTTGTCACACCCAATCTGGCAACAGAAAGGGGGTGAATGCATGGAGTCGATAATTTCATTTCTGGTTTCCGTTATGGCAAGTGTGATCGCATACTATATTTGCAAGTGGTTAGACGGAAACGACAGTGGCAATTAGCCCAAATGAAAACCCCAGAGAATGGCCTCTCTGGGGTTTTCGCTTGTGAATTGCATGGATACAATTTCATTTCTGGTTACCGATATTGTAGCATATGCAAAAATGTATTTCAATATGCCAAAAGTGAAAAACAGCATAAAAATTTTTTAACTTCATATATTTAAAACATATTTACATATACAGGAGGTTTTTATGGAAGAGAATCCGGGAATGGCGCATAAGATCGTTTTGAATAATCGGAATCAGGGAAATCTCACGGGGATCCTGGATGTGATCTCCTTTGACGAGAACACCATCGTGCTGGACACGGACATGGGACTTCTGACCATCAAGGGAAAAGACCTCCATGTAAACCGGCTGAGTCTGGAAAAAGGTGAGATCGATATTGAGGGCAGGACGGACAGCCTTGTGTATTCGGCGGGCGGCGGCGCGAAGAGCGGGGAATCATTTTTTGCAAAATTATTTAAGTAGTGGAAAAGCAGTGATGAAAGAGTTCATGAGGAAAAATTCAGGTAACCGCAGAAAATAGATCATGTGACGAAAAATGAGACCATGAAAGAGAAAATAAGCAGGAAATTTAAACTCGGAGGTGCCTTGTGAGTCCCTATCTTACTCTGGAAGTCCGCCTGGTTGGCATGAGTACGGTGCTCGGCTTTATTTTGATGGCGAGTTATGACTTTTTGCGGCTATTCCGCTTTTTTGTTCCCCATGGGCGGCTGTGGACGGGGATCGAGGATTTTTTTTACTGGATCTATGCGGCTGTCATGACGTTTCTTCTGCTGTTTTACGAGAACAGCGGTATTGTTCGGGCGTACATCATTGCGTGTGTGTTTTTCGGCATGATTTTTTATGATAAAATCATTAGCCGGAATGTGTTTCAGCTATTGAAAAAGCTGAAAAAATGGTATAAGATTAAAAGATAGAATCGTTTTGTTGGTTAGAACGGGAGGGAAAATCCAGAAGGAAGCGAGAAATCATGGGAGAAAACCGGAACAGACGAAATAAAAGAAAATCGAAAAACAGTCTGAGCAACCGGATGGCGTTAATTGGAATCACGGTGGTCGTAGCGAGTCTTGCTGTGGTAGTCCATATCGGCGGCGCTTCCCTGAGGGAACGCGATCTGGAATATCAGGCGCGGGAACAGGCACTTGAGAAGTCCCTCGCGAAGGAAGAGGCGAGAGCCGCGGAACTCGAGGAGTACCGCGTGTATGTTCAGACGAAGCAGTATATTGAGAAGGTCGCGAAAGAGAAACTGGGGCTTGTAAATAAGGATGAAATTCTGTTTAAGGCCGATGAATCAAGCTAGGGCGAATCATGTCACTAACTTTTAAAAATTAAATACGGGAATCCGACAAATATTTCCCGCCTGCCTGCATATAATAAAATGGCGTATTCTGCGCCGTTAAAGCTGGTCATGGAGATCGGAACGGTCTTTGTGACAGGGTACGCAGGTTAGGAGGGATTTTTGTGTTTGGAAATCGTGAGGTACATAGAAAGCTGTCCGGGACCGGGGGCTATGCGGCGGGGCGGCTTGCGGAGATATCTGAGTCATTAGGACAGCTTGCGAAGGTTATGAAAAATTCCGGCGAAGATCCCGGACTTTCCAGGGAGGACGGGATCGCGGCACTGGAATCGGCGGCGTCCATGGTCTGCGGGAGCTGCGACCGCTGTGGCATGAAACAGGAATGCCTGGAGGATCAGGACGGGGAGAACTATTTCCTCTATTATCTGCTTCGCTCTTTCGAGAAAAAGGGCGCTCTGGAATATCCGGACATGCCCAGGGAGTTCCTGGACCGGTGCCGGAAGAAAACGGATTATCTGCGGGAATTAAATAGAAGTCTTGGGCGGTCCACGATGAATCTCGCCTGGAAGAACCGGTTTCTGGAGAGCAGGGACGCGGTCATGCTGCAGTTTGAGGAGATGGCGGGGATCCTGGGGGAGTTCTCCGGGCAGATGGAGCAGGCGGCGGATGTGACGGAGGCGCTGGTTCCGGCGGTGCGGGCGGCATTTCGGAAACGGCGGATCGCCCTGGAGGACATGCTCGTTTTGAAATATGGGGATGGACGCCGGGAGGCATTCCTCACGGCACGGACAGGAAACGGACGGTGTGTGACTGTGAAGGACATGGCGGCGTTGTTTGGACAGGCTGTGGGGGCGGAATTTATCCCGGCGAGGAATGGGAAGACGCTGGTCACGAGAAAATCGTCCATGGTGCGTCTCATCGAAAAGGGAAGCTACCGGATCCTGTTTGGATGCGCGAAGACTCCGAAAGAGGGGGAAGAAGTCTCCGGTGATAATTATATGTTCCGGAACACGCTGCCGGGGCAGGTGGCGTTGAGTCTCTCCGACGGAATGGGGAGCGGACCGGCGGCTGGGGCTGACAGCGAGCAGGTCATGGAGCTGGCGGAGCAGCTTCTGGATACGGGATTTTCGGCGCGGTCTACGTTAAAGCTCATCAACACGGTGCTCCTGCTGAATGGCATGGGTGACCGGCCGGCGACGATGGATCTGGGACTTGTGAACCTCTATACGGGGGTGCTGGAGATGATGAAGCTCGGGGCGGCGGCATCGTTTTTACTGCCGGACCGGCGGGGCGGCGGCGAGGCAGAGGTCCTGGAGTCAGAAACAGTCCCGGCGGGAGTGCTGAATCCCGTGGAACCGGTGATGATATCGAGGAAGCTGTGGGACGGAGATAAGATCATTATGGTTAGTGACGGAGTCCTGGATGCTATGCCGGGAGTGGAGAAGGAGAAAGCGTTCCGGGAATTTCTGGATGGTCTGCCCGACACGGGGGTGCAGGAGACGGCGGAGATGATCTTGACGTTTGCATTGTCGTTTGAGGGAGAGCCGCGGGATGATATGACGGTGCTGGTGGGCGGAATATACGGGTAAAGGTAATCACAAATGCACAAAGATTTTAGATATCATTACAGGAAAAACAGCGGAGAAGAAAATGGCAGGAAAAACAGCAGTGAAAACAGATGTAAAAGCGGGCAGATTTCGGCAGAAAGTTCTTAGCTTTATGAAGAAAAATCATATGACAGACCGGGGAGACAGCGTCCTGGCGGCAGTGTCGGGGGGCGCGGACTCGGTCTGCCTGCTTTTGCTTTTGCATGAGATGGCGGCGGAGCTTGGAATTAAAGTCTTTGCATTTCATATGAACCATGGGATCCGCGGAGCGGAGGCTGACCGGGATGAGCAGTTTGTGATGGAACTCTGTGAGCGGTTAAATATTCCGCTCACCGTGGCGCATGAGAAAGTGGAAGAATATGCAGCGGAACGTGGTTTATCGGGCGAAGAAGCAGGGCGGATCCTGAGATATCATCATTTGGGAGAGACTGCGGAAAAGTATCAATGCGCGAAGATCGCTGTCGCACATCATGAAGATGATGATGCGGAGACGGTGCTTTTGAATCTGTTCCGGGGAAGCGGACTTGCCGGACTTTCCGGGATCCGGCCGGTGCGGGAGAATATTATCCGGCCGTTATTATGTGTTTCACGGAAAGAAATTGAGGAATACTTAAATGAGCAGGAGCTTTCCTGGTGCGAAGACTCCACAAATAAGGAAAATGACTACACTCGGAACAAGATCCGAAATGAACTTCTGCCCTGGGTGACAGAGAATATAAACAGCCGGGCAGCAGAACATATTCTGGCGGTGTCGGAGTTTGCGACGCAGGCAGACGCATATTTTGAGATGGAAGCAGAGAGAATTCTGGAAGAAAGCTGTTCAAAAAGAAGAGAAGAGGGGAAACAGCCAAATTCCAAAAATGCGGGGGAAGCAGATGGAAAAGAGCCTGGGACAGGTCAGAGCTCGAAAGTGGCAGAAAATGAGATGAAAATGTGTACAAAAATAAACACAGACATTTTCGATCCACAGCCCGAGATCCTGAAAACCTACATCGTCCGCCGCATGATCCTAAACGCCGCAGGGAAAGCGAAGGATATCACGGAACGCCATATCCGCTCCGTAATGGATCTCTCCGGTCCGGGTGGTGGGCATACTGTAGACCTGCCATATGGTCTCAAAGCGGTGCGTGGATATGAGACATTAGGGATCGTACAGAACAAAAATCCATCGCAAATGTCTGAGTCAGATCAGAAGCAGGAGAGAAAACCAGTTTTTGAAAATAAAATCAATCTGGAAACAGATATGGATGAGATTCTGGACCTGGGCGGAACACACATCCGCCTCCATGCCGTCCACCGGGAAAAAGAGCTGGAAATTCCGAAAAACCAGTATACGAAATGGTTTGACTATGATAAAATAAACGTTGGATTATCCATAAGATACAGGAAAAATGGGGATTATCTCACACTTTCCGGGGGTGGAAAAAAGAAGCTCCGCAGGTATATGATCGATGAAAAGATCCCGGAAAACGAGCGGGACCGGATCCCGGTCCTTGCAGATGGAGACCATGTATTATGGGTAGTCGGATACCGAATCAGTGATTATTATAAAATAACAGATGAGACTGAGCACATCCTGGAGGCGGAGGTGATCCTGCCTGGTGGGGGAGAGCCGGAAGGCAGCAGACAGGCAGGCATCTGGAATTGCAAAGGAGAAGACCATGGCTGATAAAATTCGTGTATTATTAAATGAAGAAGAAGTTGACAGGCGGATCAAAGAGATCGCGGAGCAGATCAACAAGGACTATGAGGGAAAAGCGGTTCATCTGATCTGTATCTTAAAGGGCGGTGTATTCTTTACCTGTGAGCTTGCAAAGCGCCTGACTGTCCCGGTTACACTGGACTTTATGTCCGTGTCCAGCTACGGCAGCGGCACAGAGTCCTCCGGCGTTGTAAAGATCATCAAAGATCTGGACCAGCCGCTTGAGGGAAAGAATGTCCTGATCGTGGAGGATATTATCGATTCCGGACGCACACTTGCGTACCTTATCGATATTTTACACAAGAGAAATCCGAACTCCATCCACTTATGCACTCTGCTTGACAAGCCGGAGCGCCGCGTAAAGAAACAGGTAAAAGTTGATTACACCTGCTTTACGATCCCGGATGAGTTCGTTGTAGGCTATGGCCTCGATTATGACCAGAAATACCGCAACCTTCCGTTCATCGGCGTTGTGGAGCAGCAGTAAGGAGGCACCCCAAGTTGAAACAGAACCAGCAGTTCCGCGGAATCGGTCTCGTCCTGCTTGTGATCGCGCTTATCACATTCGCGTCAAGCCTGACGAGCCAGGGGAGCTTATTCAGCCAGGAGATGACCCACCAGGAATTCATGGTGGCCGTGGAGAATAAGACCATCGAATCCGTAGACATCAATCAGAACCAGCAGCCGCCGACCGGAATCCTGGATATATTGCTGAAAAGCGGAGACCGGGCAGTTGTCGCAGTGTCCGATGTAAAAGAAGCAGAAAAACTTCTCCGGGAAAACTCTATCGACTATATTGTCGAGAATGTTCCACAGGAGAATTACCTGATGTCCGTTATCATCCCGGTAGCATTGAGCGCTGTGGTCATCATGTTCATGTTTATGTTCATGAACGCGAGACTCGGCGGTGGCGGCGGCGGAAACTCCAAGATGATGAATTTTGGAAAGAGCCGCGCGAAGATGAGCCGGACAAATTCCGTGAACTTCTCAAAGGTCGCAGGTCTTGAGGAGGAGAAGGAAGAACTCGAAGAGATCGTTGATTTCTTGAAGAATCCGAAGAAATATACGGATGTGGGCGCGAGGATCCCGAAGGGAGTGATCCTTGTGGGCCCTCCGGGAACCGGTAAGACACTTCTTGCGAAGGCGGTTGCCGGTGAGGCCGGTGTCCCGTTCTTCTCCATCTCCGGATCGGACTTCGTAGAGATGTTCGTCGGTGTCGGCGCATCCCGTGTCCGCGACCTTTTCGAGGACGCAAAGAAGAACGCGCCGTGTATCGTCTTTATTGATGAGATCGATGCCGTTGCGAGACGCCGCGGTACCGGTATGGGCGGCGGACATGACGAGCGCGAGCAGACCTTAAACCAGCTCCTCGTTGAGATGGACGGTTTCGGCGTCAATGAAGGAATTATCGTTATGGCGGCGACAAACCGTGTAGATATTCTGGATCCGGCGATCTTGAGACCGGGCCGTTTTGACCGGAAGGTCGGAGTCGGAAAACCGGATATCCGCGGACGTGAGGAGATCTTAAAGGTCCACTCCAAAGAAAAGCCGCTGGGCGACGATGTAGATTTGACAAGAGTGGCACAGACCACAGCCGGATTTACCGGTGCGGATCTGGAAAACCTCTTAAATGAGGCGGCAATTCTCGCTGCAAAGCAGTCCCGCCGCTATATTCTCCAGGCTGATATCGATCAGGCATTCGTGAAGGTCGGAATCGGTGCGGAGAAGAAGAGCAAGGTGATCTCCGAGAAGGAGAAGAAGATCACGGCTTACCATGAGACGGGCCACGCGATCCTGTTCCATGAACTCCCGGATGTTGGTCCGGTCCACACGATCTCCATCATCCCGACCGGCATGGGCGCGGCTGGATACACGATGCCGCTTCCGGAGAAGGACGAGATGTTCAACACGAAGAACAAAATGCTGGAGACCATCATGGTTTCTCTCGGTGGACGGATCGCTGAGGAGATCATCTTCGGCGATGTGACCACCGGTGCCTCCCAGGACATCAAGCAGGCATCCGCGATCGCCCGGGCGATGGTGACCCAGTACGGTATGTCTGAGAAGCTTGGAATGATCAACTATGGCAGTGATGATGACGAGGTGTTCATCGGAAGAGATCTTGCGCATACGAGATCCTACGGCGAGCGTGTTGCCTCCGATATCGACAGCGAGGTAAAGCGGATCATCGACGAGTGCTATGCGAAGGCGAAACAGATCATTCTGGAGCATGAGGATATTCTCCATAAGTGTTCTGCGCTGCTGATCGAGAAAGAGAAGATCGGTCAGGCGGAGTTTGACCGTTTATTTACAGGTGCTGAGGAAAAGTCTGCAGCAACAGAATAAATTTCTGCGTCGGTGGTTCCCTGGGCAGCAGAAAAAGAAAGACTTAGAAATGCTTTGACGGGTCATTTTGAGTAAAACTTTAGAAACTTAAATAAATCGACGTTTGTGCAAGAGAAATACAGCCAAACGTCGATTTTTTGCTTGAAATGATAAAAATGCATAAAGAAAAATGGACCAGTGGCAGAATGAACAAAAAATATTTTCATGTTTTTAAATGTTTGTGCACACTTATCCGGATTCCTATGCTATATTACTACACGTAACCCCCCAATACATTATATAGTTTTTGCTATACCCCATAAGAGACATAATACCTTTTCCGGAAGAAGGCCAGTGGTTCCCCCCGCTGGCTTTCTTTCTGTCCATTTTTAGACAAAAGACCTGAAATTTTTGCCGCAGTTCAGAGCGGCTGGTTTCAGGTCTTTCTATTTTCGGGTCTATCTATTTTCAGAAAAAAACGTGCAAACAGGTGTGCAATCCTGTATAATAACACTTGTGAGTGAAGTAAATGAAAACAGATATCAGTCATACGGCTGCGTGCTGACCGGGCAGCCGTTTCAGATCAGTAAGGGAGGCCATTCAAAATATGTTGAAGGCGGCACTTTTCAGTGATGGGACAAAAGAGTACCGCATCCCGGAAGAACCGGAGTGCGGGGAGCAGGTAACGATCAGGTTCCGGACTGAAGCCGGGGATGTGGATCGTGTGTATGCGGTGGTCCGGGATGCCGTAAGCCGGGAAGAGGGCAGGCGGCTGGAGCTTAAGAAAAAGGAATCCATCGGAAGATTTGATTTCTATGAGACAGAGATTTTAGTGGGGGAGACCCCGCTGCGATATGATTTTGAAGCGGTAAAGGGGAGCGAGGTCTGCCATTACAATCGTCTCGGCGTTCTGGAGGCCGGCGGCATGGATGCGCCTTTCGTGATCACACCGGGATTCCATGTACCGGAATGGGCGAAGGGTGCCCTGATGTACCAGATCTTCGTGGACCGGTTTAACAACGGCGATCCGACGAACGATGTTCTGGGGGACGAGTATGTCTACATCGGATTCCCGGTGACGAAGGTGGAAAAATGGGATGAGCGGCTTTCGGTTCTCGATGTGGACCGGTTTTACGGCGGTGATATTCAGGGGATCTGGGATAAGTTAGACTATCTTCAGAGTCTGAAGGTGGAGGTCCTCTATCTGAGTCCGGTGTTCGTGTCTCCGTCGAACCATAAGTACGACTGTCAGGATTACGAGCATATCGATCCGCATTACGGCGTGATCGTAAAGGATGAGGGCGGGCTTGTGACGGGAGACGCGTCAGACAACGGGAATGCGAAGCGGTATTCCGTGCGCACCTCTGACCGGGAAAATCTGGAGGCCAGCGATGAGTTTTTTGTCCGCTTTGTGCAGGAGGTCCATAAGAGGGGGATGCGGATTATCCTGGACGGCGTGTTCAACCACTGCGGTTCCTTCAATAAATGGATGGACCGGGAGAAGATCTATGAGAAGGACGGCGGGTATGAGCCGGGGGCTTACCTGACAGCGGACAGTCCGTACCGGGATTTCTTCCTGTTCGGAGATCAGGACGGATGGCCGGACAATGATTCCTACGAAGGCTGGTGGGGACATAATACGCTGCCGAAGTTAAATTACGAGGGATCCAAGAAGCTGTACCAGTATGTGCTGGACATCGCGAAACGCTGGCTCTCCCCGCCATACTCCATCGATGGCTGGAGACTTGACGTGGCGGCGGATCTCGGGCATTCACCGGAGATGAACCACCGGTTCTGGAGAGATTTCCGGAAGACGGTGAAGGAGGTGAACCCGGACGCGCTGATCCTGGCGGAACATTATGGGGACGCTTCAGACTGGCTTTCCGGGGATCAGTGGGACACGGTGATGAATTACGATGCGTTCATGGAGCCGATCTCCTGGTTCCTCACAGGCCTTGAGAAGCACAGCGAGCGGAAGGATGAGCACCTGCTCCACAACAGCCAGGCGTTTATGTGCTCCATGCTTTCCAATATGAGCCGGATGCAGACGGGATCGCTATACGCGGCGATGAATGAGCTTTCGAACCACGATCACTCGAGATTCCTTACGAGAACGAACCGCATGGTGGGACGGCTTTATAAGCCGGAGGACGCTGAGAACGCAGAAAAAGGCATCAATTACGGAACATTCCGCTCCGGCGCCCTGATCCAGATGACATGGCCGGGGGCTCCGACGATCTATTACGGGGATGAGGCCGGTGTCTGCGGCTGGACAGATCCGGACAACCGGAGAACGTTCCCGTGGGGAAAGGAAGATCTGGAGCTCACGGAATTCCACCGGTATCTGACGGGGATTCGGAACAGGACTCCTGCGTTCAGGCGGGGCGCGTTTAAGTCGCTGTTGGCGGAGAACGGCATGATCGCTTACGGAAGGTTCGACGCAGACGAGCAGGGAGTCGTCGTGGTGAACAGCGAGGACTATGCACAGAGAGTCCGGATCCCGGTATGGGAAGCGGAGGTGACCGCAGATGCCATGGTCCGTGTGATGCTCACGGACGCGAAGCGCTACAATGTAGGAAGCCTGAAATACCCGGTGGTGGATGGTGTGATGGAAGTGGAGCTTCCGGGAAATGGAGCGATGATCTTTATCGCGCGGAGTTCTGGGCAGGATGATGAAAAAACTGCTTGATTTTTGAATTAATGTATGGTATCATTTTGAATTGTCAGAATGATATGGGCGGATTCCCGAGTGGCCAAAGGGGACAGACTGTAAATCTGCTGCAACTTGCTTCGGTGGTTCGAATCCACCTCCGCCCATTATTGATCCAGGAAGTTAGGGAATGAAAAGTCCCAGATTGGAATGAGCAGTTCTTGGCGAGCTGCGGAAAGCCCATCTCGGGAACTGCGTCCCCGAGATGTACGTTGATTTGTAAATACAAATCAACGAATAAATTTCCAAATAAAATTTCTTATGTGAGCAAGCTCCCAACGGAATTTTCTTCGTAAATTTATTGCCTTTCCTCTGTGCTTCCAAATTTATGCGCCCAGATAGCTCAGTTGGTAGAGCAGAGGACTGAAAATCCTCGTGTCGCTGGTTCGATTCCAGCTTTGGGCACTAGAGGTAATGGCAAAGTTGCCTCTCATTACTTATACGCGGGTGTAGTTCAATGGTAGAACACCAGCCTTCCAAGCTGGATACGTGGGTTCGATTCCCATCACCCGCTCTTCTTATGAAT
>NZ_QWGJ01000017.1:18274-86688 GCF_003435225.1 Clostridium sp. AF28-12
GATACGTGGGTTCGATTCCCATCACCCGCTCTTCTTATGAATTGCCGGATCTCTGAATCTCAGAGGTCCGGTTTTTCTATATAATAATTGTGTCAGAATGTCAGAATACCCCATAAAAGCTGATACCCCACAGGAGGACGCACATGAATTTACGCGAATATCTGAAAACCACCAACCTCATCACCGACGGCGCCTTCGGAACCTATTTTGCCGCAAAATACCAGACCCAGGATATCCCGGAGCTGGCAAATATTACTGCGACGGAGAAAGTAAAGAAGATCCACGAGGAATACCTGAATGCCGGAGCGAAATTTATCAGGACAAATACGTTTGCGTCAAACACAGAAACACTGCAGGAGGATTTTGCGGAAGTTGAGAAAAACATTCAGGCGGCGGTTGAGATCGCGAGAGACGCGGTAAACGGGAGAGATGCCTGGATCGCGGGAGATATCGGCCCGATTCCGGTGAATGGAGCGGAGGACGCGGCGGCAGCGGCGGACGAGTATTATCAGATCGCGAAGACCTTTGCGGAGTGCGGTGTCACAGTTCTGGATTTTGAGACATTCGCGGACCTCGACGGAATTCTCCCGGCGATCAAAAAGATCTGCGCGGAATATGAGATGTTTATCATGGTCTCCTTCTCTGTAAACCAGTTCGGCTACAGCGCGGCGGGACTCAGCGCGAAGCGCCTGTTAGCGGATGCGGCGGCTGTTCCGGAGATCGATGCGGTGGGCTTAAACTGCGGCGTAGGTCCGGCCCATATGCGCCAGATCCTGGAAAAGGCAGGACGTCCTGGGGATAAGTTCCTGCTTGCGATCCCGAATGCGGGATATCCGACACTGACAAGAAATAAGCTCCAGTTTGGCAACACACCGGCATACTTTGCGGAGAAGATGAAGGAACTTCAGGCGCTCGGCGCAGATATTCTCGGCGGATGTTGTGGAACGACCCCGGAATTTATCGGAGAAATGTCTTTATGGGACGGAATCTTAAACAAGATTGTCCTGGATACAGAGACGGATAATGGGGAGCAGACGGGACATGTCCAGAGACATGGATTCCTCTACGATGAAAACGGAGAGAGAAAACAGAAAAAGCTTATCGCGGTAGAACTTGCCCCGCCGTTTGATGCGGATGATGAGAAGCTTTTAGAATCTGCCCATCTTTTAAAGAATGCGGGCGTGGATGTTCTCACATTCCCGGATTCCCCGTCCGGACGTACGAGAGTCGATTCTGTCCTCATGGCGAGCAAGGTGCGTCAGGCCACAGGCCTTTCTGTGATGCCGCATATCTGCTGCCGTGACCGGAATGCCATCGCTATGCGGTCCCTGTTTTTGGGAGCCGCCATCAACGATATCCACAACTTCCTGATCATCACAGGAGATCCGATCCCGTCCACAGCGAGACAGACCGTAAAGGCGGTGTTCAACTCCGATTCCACCGGTCTCATGAAGATCGCAAAGGAGATGAATGAGGATGTCTTCGCGAAGAATCCACTGTGCTACGGCGGCGCCATCAACCAGGGAAGAAAGAATCTGGATGTGGAGATCGGACGTGTGAAGAAAAAGATGGAAGAGGGCGCGGAGTTCTTCCTGACCCAGCCGGTATTCACGAAGGAGGACGCGGCGAGACTGCGCCGGATCAAGGAGGAGACGGGCGCGACAATCCTCTGCGGGATCATGCCGCTGATCAGCAGAAAAAATGCCATGTTCATGAAAAATGAGATCGCAGGCGTCAACGTGACGGACGAGATCGTTGCCAGATACCCGGAGAAAGCGAACCGCAAGGAAGGCGAGGCAGCGGGAATCCAGCTCGCGAAGGAAGTCATGAAGATGGTGGAAGATTTTGCGGACGGATATTACTTCTCATTCCCGTTCAATAGAGTCTATATGCTGCAGGACATCATGGGAAAATAAAGAACTGCAAAGATACAGATTGACAGCTTTTTTTCCTTATGTTATCATGTCAACCGTTGTATAAAATCGGAAACTCCTTGAAAATACAGGGATTTTCTTCCTATAGAAACAGTGACGGCACCCCGGCACCCGGAGACGGCCGTAAACGGAGAACAGAAAAAGAATGATTAAAACGATTACAGCCGCAGAGCTGATCAATGGAAGAACCTTTGACCGGACGATCATTGACATCCGTCCGGCGGAGGAATACAAAAAGGGGTCCATGGACGCCGCCTTAAATATCCCGGAGGACAAGCTGGTGGAATATCTGGAGAATCCGGAAGAGGCGGATCTGGAATCCGGCACCATCGGCGATGGAAAAGCCTGGGAAGAGGGCGTGAATGTGGGAAAGCTTCTCGCGGCGATCCCGAAGGACAAGCCGGTATGGGTACTCTGTCACACCGGAAATAAGAGTCTTTACGTTGCAGAGCTTATGAGCGATGCGGGCTTTGATGCCGGAAGCGTGGAGGGCGGATACCGTTCCTTCCTGCGCCTGTCCCTGTCCATGATGGTCATGAACGAGGAAGAGGTCACAGAGCGGACGAAAGCCATCGAGCGCAGCATCATCACGAAATACCGCAAGTCCATCTGGAGACGCTTCACAAAGGGAGTCCATGACTACGAGTTAATTAAGGAAGGCGATAAGATCGCGGTCTGCATTTCCGGAGGAAAAGACTCGATGCTGATGGCGAAGCTTTTACAGGAGCTGCAGCTTCACGGCAAGGTAAAATTCGATCTTGTGTTCCTTGTGATGAATCCGGGCTACAACGAGGACAACTGGAATATCATCTTAAACAACGCGAAGCTTCTCGGCATCCCGATCAACGTGTTTGAGAGCGATATCTTCAATATTGTCGCTGACGTGGATAAGAGTCCGTGCTATCTCTGTGCGAGAATGCGCCGCGGTTACCTTTACTCCCACGCGAAGGAGCTTGGCTGCAATAAGATCGCATTGGGGCATCATTTCGATGATGTGATCGAGACGACGCTCATGGGCATGCTGTACAGCGGAAAAGTCGAGACGATGATGCCGAAGCTCCACAGCAAGAATTTTGAGGGCATGGAGCTGATCCGCCCGATGTACATGGTCCGCGAGGCGGACATCAAGGCCTGGAGGGATTACAACAACCTTCACTTTATCCAGTGCGCCTGCCGTTTCACCGAGCGCTGTGCGACCTGCGGCGGAGAAAAGGGATCGAAGCGCGACGAGATGAAGGAACTGATCGCGGAACTCAGGAAGCGCTGCGACACCATCGACATGAACATCTTCAACAGTGTCCACAATATTAATTTAAAGACGGTCATCGGTTATCACAAGGGAGACTGGACGTATAATTTCCTGGATGACTACGATGAGGAAGAGAAGAAAATACCGCGGTAGATAAGAATATTTTAGGGCGTCAGTCGGTGGAAAGTTACTTTTCATGGGTAGGAATTTTCTGAACTGAAAATTCCGTATGATACCGTTGTAACTGTGGGAAACTTGCGCGGAAAATTAAACAAAAGCGTAATTGACAATTCTTTTCAAACACGCTATAATGAGATTCTATCGGAGATCATGCGGATGTGGCGGAACTGGCAGACGCACCAGCCTTAGGAGCTGGCGGGCAACCGTGGGGGTTCAAATCCCTTCATCCGCATTCTTCTTTAGAATTACGAATCGAATAACTACCAGAATAGGGGAGTAGTCGGCGCCACTGGCGCAGTAAGGCCAACATACTGGAAATGATCCTGGTTTTACTTTAAATGATGAGACTTATCTGTCGGGAAAAGACAGAGGGGGTCTCTTTTTTTATGCATTTGCGGGCCTCTTACTGGTGGGAAGATCAACAAGAAATAAAATTTGGAGGAAATGATCTATGGGGCTTCTGGAATTGTTTATCCTGGCTGTGGGGCTGTCGATGGACGCCTTCGCGGTGTCTGTCTGTAAGGGCTTGTCGGTGACGAAAATGGAACCGAAGCATGCGTTGCTCTGCGGCGCTTATTTTGGCGGATTTCAGGCGCTGATGCCGGCACTTGGCTATCTTCTGGGAAGTCAGTTTGAATCCATGATCACCCGGATCGACCACTGGATCGCCTTTGTGCTTCTCGGGATCATTGGATCAAGCATGATCAAAGAATCCAGGGAGGACGAAGAGGAAGAGGTCAGCGCGAGCTTTGATATGAAGACCATGCTGGCGCTGGCGGTTGCGACGAGTATTGATGCCCTCGCCGTGGGAGTCACCTTTGCGTTTCTCCATGTAAATATCGTCTGGGCGGTGACCTTTATCGGCTGTACGACCTTTGTCCTGTCGGCGGTCGGGGTAAAGGTTGGTAATATATTTGGGATGAAATATAAGTCGAGGGCGGAGCTGGCCGGCGGAGTGATCCTGATACTCATGGGGATCAAGATCCTGCTGGAGCATCTGGGATTCCTCGGATAATATGAGATACAAATAGACCTCCGGGATTCTTGACAATGGTTTGACAGACCGATATAATGAGTGAGTATCCGAGAAGCGTACAGCAGTGTACGATGAGCATTGTATACATCAGGGTTCGGCATCATTTGATGCGGACCCTGTAACTATGTTGACATAAGCATGGAAAACGATTCTAATTTTCCGGAAAGTTGAAGAAATATGGAAAAGAGAAACACAAACAGACAGAGAGAATATCGGGACGATTACCGCCAGCATTCCCCGGCGTGGATCCGGGCACAGCGCAGGAAGAGAAAGCGCATTATGAGACGGCGGATCATGATCGGCGGAGCGGTGATCTGCGTCGTGCTGATCGCGGGCGTGATCCGGATCTTTTCCGGCGGAAAGAGCCATGGAAAAGAGACGGAGGCCAGTGCCATCGAGGAATCCACATTCCAGGCATCCGATATCAGCGTAAACGGAATTTCCTTAAAGGGAATGACGAGAAGTGAGGCGAAGGCCGCTATTGAAAAAGAATATCCGTGGAAGGTGACGATCACCTACAACGGGGAGAGTATCGACGCGGAGAACCTGATCGACACTGATCTTGACGCGTTTTTAGATGGAATCTGCACGGGAAAGGCAGAGGGAGAGTACACCTTCGCGGTTGAAGACTCCGAGGATCTGCAGTCCGCTGCGGCAGAGGCAGCGGCGGACGCGGCGGCGAAGTGGGATGTGAAGGCAAAGAACGGCTCGATCTCCGAGTATGACGCTGCGACGGATAAGTTCCTGTTTGCGGACGGAGCTCCGGGCAAGGCTGTGAACCAGGAGAAGCTTATAAAGGACCTCGTGGAGGCTGCGACAAGCGGAAACTATGACGCCGTGATCCAGGCTGAGGTCAATGAGAGCCAGCCGGAGCTTTCCGCAGCGAACGCGAAGGAGCAGTATAAGACTCTTTCTACATTTACGACGGAGACGACCGCCAACGAGAAGAGAAATACAAACGTAAAGCTTGCGGCCAGAGCTATCAACGGAACCATCGTGCAGCCGGGTGAGGAATTTTCCTTTAATAAGGTTGTAGGACAGCGCACGGCGGAAAAGGGATATCAGGAAGCGGCTGCCTACAGTGGAGGCGAGGTCGTACAGGAACCGGGCGGTGGTGTATGCCAGGTATCTTCGACGATGTACCGTGTGGCATTCCAGTCCGGTATGCAGATCACGTTCCGAAGATCCCATACCTTTGAGCCGAACTACGTAACTCCGGGACAGGATGCGGCGATCAGCTGGGATATTCCGGATTTCAGGTTTATCAATACATCAAAGGCGGCCATCGGTATTCGCGCGAACTACAGCAACCGGAAGATGACGGTCTCCTTCTATGGGGTTCCGGTTCTGGAAGATGGAATCACGTGGAGTCTGGAGTCTGAGAAGACGGATGAGCTTCCGCCGCCGGAGCCGACTTATGTGGAGGATCCGACGCTGGATCCGGGCACCGAGGTGACACAGAAGGCGGCGACAAACGGCAGCCGCTGGGTTACCTATAAGATTGTTTCAAAGAACGGAACTGTTGTGGAAAAGACGGAAGATCATGCGAAGACTTACAAGGGACATGCAGCTGTGATCCGCAGAAATACAGGAACCGTGAAGGTTTCACCGGATGAGACGACAGCCGTTGAGTCCACGTCGGCAGCAGCTGTAGACGGAATGCCGGACGGATACGTTCCGGGTGAGAGCGTCGCACCGGAGAGCTCCGCCGCCGCGACAACCGCAGCCGGTTCTTCCGGCACATCGGCGGCAGCGGTATCCACCGGTGGCTCTGAGACGAAGGGCACACACAGTGAGACAACGGCTGCATCGACGACAGCGGCAGCGACTGAGGCAGCGACGACGGCTGCACCGGCGACAGAAGCAACGACGGCAGCCGCGCCAAAGGGCCCGGGTGATGAAACATCCGCAGCTGCACCGACGGAAGCCATTGGAAATATTGCGGGATTTCCGGGAAATGGGAACTAGGGAAATCTTTGCACGCATTGGCAATGGCACTGGCAGATACAGGAAAACACCAGATAGAAACAAGGGGTGAATGCGGCATGTTCAGCAGGCGCGAATATGAATATGTGATGGAGATCGCCAAAGAGGGCAGCTTTTCGAAGGCAGCCCAAAAGCTTTATGTGTCCCAGCCAGCACTCAGCGGCGCGATCAAAAAGCTGGAAAAGGACCTTTACGGGATCCCGCTTTTTGACCGTGCCGTCACGCCGGTGGCATTGACACCGGCAGGGCAGTATTACCTTGAGCAGGCGAGAAAGATTTATGAGCTGAGGAATGAAATCGAACATCACTTTGCGGATCTTGCCGGAATCCGGACGGGAATCATCAATATTGGAACTTCCGGATATTTCTGCGCCTATCTTCTCCCGGATATCATCCGTGGCTACTACCGGCTCAATCCGAAATGCAGGATCAATGTGACGGAGACGGATGCCTCCGGCATGGACGCAGGTCTCCGTTCCGGACAGTTCAATATCACGATCGATGTCGAGGTGCTGGATCCGGAAATGTTTGAGAGTGTGACACTGGGATATGAGTATATGGTAATGGCTGTTCCGGCATCCTTTGAGGTCAATGACAGAATGAAACAATATCAGATCTCGAGAGAGGCAATCTTAAACAGAAGTTTTCTGGATGATTCGGTACCGGCTGTTGATCTTTCCCTCGTCGCGAAGGAACCGTTTTTGATGCTCAAAAAACATCACGATGCCTATCGCAGGAGTATGGATATCTGTGCGCATTCGGGATTTGAGCCAAACGTCGTGATGTCCTTCGATCAGCTTCAGACAGCCTATAACGTGGCGAGAAGTGGACAGACCGGTATTATTTTCTTCCGGGATGGGCTTTTAAAATACACGGAGAATACCGAAAAGCTGTGTTATTATAAGCTCGGGGATCCTCTGGCGAAGAGGGCAATTCTGCTGACAATGAAGCGCTATCCCGGCGTTGGACCGACGGTGGATGACTTTATTAAATATCTAATGCTTGCGAAGAAATAACGTGGATGGATACCGACTGCGTATCTGTCAAAATATATAGTATCAGGCGAAAAGCGTCTGGAACAGAATTCTGTTCCGGGCGCTTTTCGTTTATCCCCTATAAGCATTTGCTTATACATCCATATCTGAAAGCGAGTTGGAAATCTTTTCTCATAGATGTTACAGTAATGTCAGAAACAAGCAAGGTACATAAAGAGTTACCGCACAGAGGTCGGATGCGTCAGAACAGAAGCTCCGCATGAAGCGGGAACCACAAAGAAGTCACAGTATAAGGAGGATTCAGCATGAGATTAGCAACTATCAAGGTAAACGGAACAGAAAAAGCCGGTATCGTATTAAATCGCGGTATTCTTCCGATCAAGGCGCTGAACGCCGCAAAGGGAACTGCATGGGCGGAAGACATGATGAGCCTGATCCAGAAACAGCAGATCCCGGGCTTAACAAAATGGTATAACGAGGGCGGAAAGGAAGAGCTTGAGAACATTGCAGGTCTTGTCCCGAACGCAGATGTTGTATATGGTCCGCTTTACCGCAACCCGAAACGTATCTTTGGAATCGGTCTTAACTATGTGGATCATGCGGGAGACATCGGATCCGCAGCGCCGAAGGGATTCCCGGGAAGCTTCTTCAAGATGGCAGATACCCTGATCGGACCTGGGGACGAGATCCTGCTTCCGAAGTTAAAAGAAGCGCAGAAGACGACCGCTGAGGCAGAGCTTGGAATCATCATGGGAAAGGATTGCAGAGACGTTTCCGAGGAGAACTGGCAGGATGCCATCGTCGGATACACAACGATCCTCGACATGACAGAGGAGTCCATCTTAAAGGGAAATGATTATGTGACAGGAAATCCGAGATACCTCTGCATCGTCAAGAACTTCCCGACCTTCTTCTCCTTTGGACCGCAGCTCGTAACACCGGATGAGGTTCCGGATGTGCTGAAATTAAATGTACAGAGTATCCACAATGGCGAGGTTCACGCGGAAAACGTAGTTGCGAATATGACACACCGCCCGGCACGCCTCGTGTCCCTGCACAGCAGTATTCAGGGCTGGTACGCAGGAGACATCCTTTCCACCGGAACACCGAGAGCATTCCACATTCAGGACGGCGACATAGCGGAATGCCGCATCCAGGGACCGGACGGATTTGAGATGGCACCGCTTGTGAACCCGGTCGTTGACTTGAAAAAGCATCCGGAGAAATAGAACTTATTCAATTACTGTATTTTAATCAAACAATTCAAATAATTAAAACAATAATTTGATCCCGGATAGCTGTGAAGAGATAAACAGTTACCAGTTTCAAAACATTTAAATTGGAGGTATCTATCATGGATTTAGGTTTAAAAGATAAAGTTGTTCTTTGCATGGCATCTGCAGCAGGACTTGGAAAAGGAATCGCAACAGAGATGGCGCGTGAGGGCGCAAAGGTTATGATCTGCACCGCTGAACCGTTTAAGGATCAGCTCCTCGAGGCGCAGGCTGAGATCGAGAAAGAGACCGGAAATAGACCGGAAACATTCCTCTGCGATGTGAATAAACCGGAAGACATTGACGCACTTGTAAAACATACGGTCGATACTCTCGGCGACATCTACGCTTTAGTAAATATGTGCCCGGGTCCGAAGCCGGGACCGTTCGAGAACTTTGATGACGCAGCATGGACAGGCGCTTTCAATATGTGTCTCCTTTCCTATGTAAGAACCATCCGTGCGGTACTCCCGTCCATGAAACGTCTCGGCGGTGGCCGTATCGTAAACTCTACATCCTCTTCTGTTAAGGACTGCCTCGACAACCTGATCCTTTCCAACACCATGAGAATGGGCGTTGTCGGCATGAGCAAGACACTTGCAAGAGAAGTCGGCAAGGACAACATCCTGATCAATGTCATCGGACCTGGTCGTATCGGCACAGCAAGAATCGAGAGCTTAAATAAGATGCGCGCGGACAAAGCCGGAATCAGCGTATCCGACTATGAAAAAGAGGACCTTAAGAAATTCCCGATGGCGCGCTACGGCACTATCGACGAGTACGGTCGTCTCGCAACATGGCTCTGCTCTGAGGCAAACACATATGTATCTGGCCAGACGATCCTCTTAGACGGCGCTATGACGACCGCATATTAATCAGAAAACATGTATTGTCCCGCTGCGTGTGAAAACAGCGGGGCAATACGGATTGAAACAGCCAATATCAGGTCGCTCCTTCTGGACTGGGAAGCGTAAAGCAGAAAGGAACTTTAGTGATGGATAAATTATTTGCAAAAAGAATGGACGAGCTCGCTCCGTCCGGAATCAGAAAAGTAAACGAAAAAGCGCTTGCAATGGAGCGTGCCGGTGAGACCGTGATTCACTTTGAACTTGGTCGTCCGGATTTTGACACACCGGAATATATCAAAAAAGCCTGCATCGCCGATATCGAGAAAGGTGACGTTTTCTACACCTCCAACTTCGGTACCATGGAGCTCCGCGAGGCGATCGCTTGGAAATTAAAGACTCAGAATAATGTCGACTACAAGCCGTCCGAGATCATCGTCAGCGTTGGTCTTTCCGAGGCTGTCTTCGATGTAATGACAGCGATTCTCGATGAGGGCGATGAAATTCTCGTTCCGAATCCAGGCTGGTTAAACTACTTAAATGTACCGAAGCTTCTCGGCGCAACACCGATCACCTATACATTAAAGGAAGAGAATGATTACCAGATCGATCTCGATGAGATCCGCGCAAAGGTAACTCCGAGAACAAAAGCCATGGTCCTCATCACACCGAGCAACCCGACCGGAGGTGTTCTCGCTGAGAATGTCTTAAAGGAACTGGCGGAAATCGCAGTGAAGAACGACATCATGGTCATCTCCGATGAGGTTTACGAGAGACTGCTATATGATGATGCAAAGCACATCAGCATCGCTTCCCTTCCGGGAATGAAAGAGCGTACCATCACATTGAATGGCTTCTCAAAGGCGTATTCCATGACCGGATGGAGACTCGGATATGCTGCATGCAATGAGGAGATTGTTAAGACCGTCAACAAGCTTCATCAGCATGTGGTCACATGCGCAACTTCCTTCGTACAGAAAGCAGGCGTCGTTGCCCTCAAAGAAGAGAAAAACGAAGTCATCGACATGGTCAAAGAGTATCAGAGACGCCGCGACTACGCAGTCAAAGCCATCAATGAGATCGACGGCTTAAGCTGCCGCTGTCCGAAAGGTGCATTCTATATCTTCATCAACATTGAAAAACTCGGCATGACCGGGCAGGAATTCGCACCGCTGCTCCTTGAGAACGCAAAAGTTGCCCTTGTTCCGGGCGATGTATTCGGGACGGAAGGTGATCATTATGTCCGGATGTCCTTCGCGAATAGCTATGAGAATGTCGTTGAGGGATGTAAGAGATTGAAAGAGTTTGTTGAGAAGCTTCGCAGGAACAAATAAGCATTTCATATCGGAAGATTACTTCTTTTATATCTAAAAACCCCGGAACCTGTTATAAGATTCCGGGGTACATAACGAGAGCACGAGACGGGATTCGAACCCGCGACCCTCGCCTTGGCAAGGCGATACTCCACCACTGAGCCACTCGTGCGAAATGAAATTGCTTTAAGAGATGTTTCTATTATACCTATAGTTTTTTTACCTGTCAATGATGAAAACGTAATGTTTTACATGATTTTGCACAGCAGCAAAATGGAAATAGTACAATGATCTGGCGAAGATTCGTATCTTTTGACCGTAGTCATGGGATACGGACTCAGGCAGAATCAGATAAACAGGAGGTAAAGATGTGAAGAAAAAGGTGTTGTATGTTGAGCGTGGTATTGATGAATACGGTTTGTATGAAGGAATGCAGGATGCCATGAAGGATCTGAACGTGGAGTTGTCCATCACGCTTGATCCGAAGGACATTGAAGACTGCGACGGAGTGATATTTCCGGGAGGTCTGCCGGATGTTGATCCTGAGCTTTATGGGGAAGAGAATCAGGGCAGCATGAACCTCGACAGAACGCTGGATGATGAGCAGATGGCAATGATCGACGCTGCGGTAAAAGCAAAGAAGCCGATCCTGGCGATCTGCAGAGGAATGCAGTTGGTTAATGTTTATTTTGGGGGAACATTGATCCAGGATCTGGAGAATGGAACTATGCATAAATATGTTCCGAACGAGAATAAGCTGCATGATACGGTCTGCATTTCAGGAACTCCATTCGCGATCATCTACGGTGATACCGGAATCGTCAATTCTGCTCATCATCAGGCTGTAAAAAAACTGGGAAAAGGATTTAAGATCGGTCAGGTATGGCTTTCGGGAAAGCTTAGCCCGGAGCAGAAAAAAGAATGGATGGAAAAGATCGAAAATGATGAGAACCTGGAGATAGAGTGCAAGAGAACCTGTATTATAGAAGGAATGATACATAAGGAGCTGCCGATCATTATGGTACAGTGGCATCCGGAGCTGATGCACAGAGATCCGATCAAGGGAACATTGGATCAGGACCGTATCTTTATGTACTTTGCGTCATTACTGAAATAACAGGGGGAAGATCATATGGCAATTTACAATGCAATCATGGCATTTACGAACTGGATGTGGACATTCCCGATCCTTGCCCTGCTGATCGGCGGCGGTCTTGTAATCACCGTGGCATGCGATTTTGTCCAGATCAAACATTTTGGCTACATGCTGAAGGCAACATTCGGTGATGCAGCGCACAGTAAGAGTGAAGAAGGAATCTCAAGCTGGTCGGCGATGGTAGCGACACTTGCAAATACGATCGGAACCGGCAACATCATCGGTGTCGGAAGTGCGATCGCGTTAGGAGGTCCCGGAGCGGTTTTCTGGATGTGGGTGATCGGTTTTGTCGCGATGGCATTAAAATATTCTGAGGCATTGCTTGGCGTGTATACAAGAGAAAAGGATGCAAACGGACAGTGGCGCGGCGGAGCGAATATTTATCTGGCAAAGATCTGGAAACCACTTGGATGGATCTGGGCGATCACCTGCTGCTTTGGAATGGCGATCGGATGCGGCGTTCACACCGGAGCGATCAGCTCCTCTGTACATACATTCGGAGTGCCGTCCCTGATCACAACCGTAGTTTGCTGTGTGATCATCGTTCTGGTTATTCTTGGCGGTCTTGGCGCACTTGTAAAGGTCACTGACAAACTGGTACCGGCAATGGCGATCATCTATATGGCAGCTGGAACACTTCTGATCATTCTGAATATTCAGAATCTGATTCCGGCTCTGATCTCCGTCTTTACAAATGCATTTACAGGGACAGCGGCAACCGGCGGATTTGCAGGGGCTGCGCTGGCGGCAACGATCAAAAACGGTTGTTCCAGAGGTGTGTACTCGAATGACGGAGGAAACGGAAGCGCCAGCATCCTGCATGCCCAGGCGAACACAAATGAGCCGGTCAAGCAGGGAATGTTTGGTATTTTCGAGGTATTTATGTGCACGATGATCATCTGTACGTTCAGCGCAATGGTCATTCTTGTCACAGGAACATGGGAGACTGGAGATCCTGGTTCTGTTCTGGCGATCAATGCATTTGGAACGATCGGTCTTCCGGGAAGACTCCTGGCATCCATCAGCCTGATCCTTTTCGCAGCATCTTCAGCGTTGTCCATGTCAACATCGGCAGGGATCCTTGCGGAAAGCCTGCTGGGAAAAGCAGCAAAGCGGATCATGCAGATCCTGGTTGTGGTTTGCTGTTTCATCGGAGGCACGATCGGTGTTGATGCGGCACTCCCGTGGGTAGATTTTGGCAACATGTGGGCGATCCTGGTTCATGTCATCGGCATCATGTTCTGGGTTCCGAAGATGCGGGAGCTCACACTTGATTTCTTTGACCGTCTGAAGAAGGGAGAAATCCGGGAGTAAGCAGAGAGCGGACATAATTTTTGCGGCGGGTATACCAGAATCGGTATACCCGTTTTTAAAAAGAGATTTAAATAAAAGCTCAGTGTCAGGATGAAAAAACGAAGGAGAAAATAGTTACTTTGCACGGAGTCACTGATCTGATCAATACTATCGTATAGGTAAGTATTAAACTATAATGTTAGTATTGCACTTAAATGTGCGTACTTGTATTTGAAATCATTCTTGATATAATTCCGATATAAGCAACAAAAAAAGCTGATCCAATAGAAGCGGAGGAAAATTTTATGAGCAAAAAAATCGTAGTTATCACAGGAAGCCCAAGAAAAAACGGCAACAGTTTTGCAATGACAGAGGCATTTATCAAAGCAGCTGAGGATAAAGGGCATACCGTTACCCGCTTTGATGCAGCGATGAAACAGGTTGGCGGATGTCATGCATGCGAGACATGTTTTAAGACTGGAAAGGCTTGTTCCTTTGACGATGATTTTAATATGATCGCACCGGCAATCCTGGAAGCAGATGCGGTTGTGTTCAGCACACCGGTTTACTGGTATTCGATCCCGGCCCAGATTAAAGGGGTTATCGACAAAATGTATTCCTTCTGTGTGGCAGGGAAAGAGATCGCAGGCAAGGAATGTGCTGTGATCACCTGCTGTGAGGAAAATGACCTGTCTGTCATGGACGGTGTCCGGATCCCGATCGAGCGTACGGCTGCTCTGCTGAAGTGGAATATGATCGGCGAAGTGCTGGTCCCGGGTGTTTTAAACGCAGGAGAGATCGAAAAAACAGACGGATGCAGACAGGCGGCTGAACTGGCAGAGAAGATCTGAGAGAAAAGGTGAGTGCAGGTATGGGAAAGAAGATTGTAATACTGAATGGAAGTCCCAGAAAAAATGGGAACACTTCCGCTCTGGTCCGAAAGTTTACGGAAGGCGCAGAGAGTGCAGGGAATGTGATTACGGAATTCTTTCTTGATCACATGGAAATCCATGGTTGTAAAGGCTGTTTTGGCGGTCACAGCAGCCGTGAATGCCCATGTGTCCAGAAAGACGATATGTCACAGATCTATCCGGCCGTAAAAGAATGTGATGTGATCATTCTTGCGACTCCTTTGTATTACTGGAATATGAGCGGACAGATCAGAACAGCGATCGACAGACTGTTTGCACTTGAGGAAGGCGATGGAAACCTGCTCCGGGGACATGGACGGGCAAGCGCACTTTTAATGGCGGCAGAAGGAAATGGATTTGAGGATGTCCTGACTTATTATGATCACCTGATGAAACATCTGAGATGGAAAAATATCGGGCATGTTCTTGCGGGAGGCAATGGGGATGTCGGAGACATCACCGGAAAGCCGGAACTGGAACAGGCTTATGAGCTTGGAAAGTCGATCTGACAGACAATGAGAATGTGTTTTGCGATTCCTAAAAATGTCTGAAGGCAGGAAAATCAAAGGAATCGAAACAAGGACCAGTGCTGGGCGAACTCCTAAAATACGGGAACTTCACCAGTAACGAAATGATAATCGAAAGGAAGAGTGATCTGTGACCCACTATATTGCAGCCCTGACGATAAAAGACGGGAAACGGGAAGAATATATCGGAGAGCTGAAACATGCGAATCTGGTAGAACAGTTCCGGGAACAGCATGGAAATGTCCATTATTTTATCAGTAAATCGGTGGATGATCCGGATGTCGTGATCGTTTCCGATCTTTGGGAGACAAAGGCAGATTTTGATGCGCATTGCAGTTCTGAGATCGTGAAGAAGACATGGACAGAATTGTATGATCAGTATGTATTTTCAGAAAAGTCAGATCTTTACGAAAAATAATAAAAGAGGAAAACGGATGGATCAGAGATGGGTCCATCCGTTTTTGTGCGGAAGGGAAATTCTCAACTGTAACTGGATCATGCGGGAGTTTTATTTTGGAAAATTTCTGGTCATAAAGAGCACGGGAGAGTGATCTCTTCTGGTAAAGCTCCATTATTTTTACACAAAATAGAAAATATGGTATATAATACACCCGAACAATATGAAAATATTCAAAATGATACAGAAGTGAAAAGATCGGAAAGGACAACAGAACGTGGAGCAGACAGGAAAAAAGTCAAAAGAAATGGATATGTTAAACGGCGGACTCGCGGGAAAACTGATCCTGTTTTCAATTCCGCTGGCATTCAGCAGTATTTTACAGCAGTTATTTAATTCCGCGGATGTGGCGGTCGTCGGGCGGTTCGCCGGGGACCAGGCGCTGGCGGCGGTCGGGAGCTGTGTGGCGCTCGTTGGAATCTTTGTAAACCTGATCGTGGGACTCGCGGTGGGACCGAACGCGGCGCTTGCGAACCTGATCGGACAGAAAAACCGCGGAAAGATCAACAGCATGGTCCACACGATCCTGACCTTCGGTGCGGTTCTCGGCATTGCGCTTCTCGTGATCGGAATGCTGGTGGCAAGAATGGTCCTTGTGGCATCCGGAACGCCGGAGACAGTGCTGGATCAGGCACTCTTATATATCAGAATCTATTTTGTGGGAATTCCGTTTATGGTCGCGTACAACTTTGGCGCTGCCATTGTCAGAAGCTACGGTGATACGAGGAGACCGATGTACTACCTTATCGTGTCCGGCGTGCTGAATGTAATTTTAAACCTGCTACTTGTGATCGGATTCCATCTTGGAGTTGCGGGCGTTGCCATCGCCACGGTGATCTCCAACGTCGTCAGCACATTTCTCATTATCTCCCATCTGTACCGCAGGAATGATGAGTTCAGCTTCCGGTTTGACAGGATGCGGATCGATACAAATGAGCTGAAAAAAGTGCTGGCGATCGGTATCCCGGCAGGAATTCAGGGTGCGATCTTTTCTGTTTCCAATGTGTTTATTCAAAGCGGAATCAACATGTTCGGTGAGGCGGCCATCGCGGGTTCATCCCTGGCACTGAATTTTGAGTATTTTACATATGATATTGCAGGTGCTTTTGCCCAGGCGGCGGTTACATTTACGAGTCAGAACTTCGGCGCAGGCAACATGAAGAGATGCAAAAAGATCTTCTGGCTCTGTCTGCTCTTTGGATTCGGATTTACGGAGATCCTCAGCGTGATTTTTATCGTGTGGGAAGATTTTTTCGTCAGCATCTATACGACGAGCGCTGCGGTGGCGGCATACGGGATCATACGAATGGATCGGGTGTGTGCATTGGAAGGTTTAACTGCGACATATGAGGTTGCCAGTTCCTGCCTGCGAGGAACTGGAAAGTCCCTGGAGCCATCCGTCATCACGATCCTCGGTACGGTCGTATTCCGACTGATCTGGCTCACAACGATATTCCGCATGTTCACGACTTATGATATGTTGATGAATGTGTATGTGGCGTCCTGGCTGTTTACGGGATGTTCAATGTTCGTGGTCTACTTCTTACATATGAGGAAGATGGATAAGCTGTTTGCGGCAAGATAGAGAGAAAAAACTGTTACTGTCTGCATCGTGCGTAAATAATAAAAAAGCGTTTTCCTGCAGTATATCAGTTGATGAGATGCCCGGACAGGAGAACGCTTTTTAAAGTTAAAGACCTGCAGATCAGATGATCTGGTTGAAAAGTTATAAGCCAGTTGGAACGGTTTCCCGACTTATAAGTGAAGGATCTTTGCACCCAGAAGCTCTGCGTCGTCCTCTGCATGGGTAGCGATGATCAGGAGCTTTCCGGCGCAGAGCTCTTTGACCAGATCGATCGTGAGCTGCCTTGTATCCGCGTCCAATCCGGTAAACGGCTCATCCATGAGAATGATATCGGTCGGTGCGAGGATCGCGCGCAGGATCGCGACACGCCTCTTCATGCCGCCGGAAAATTCACAGACAGGCTTATTCAGGGCATCTTCCGGGAGAAGACGGAGCAGGTATGCGGTCAGAGCTTCGCGGGAATATCGCTTTCCAAGAGCGAAGCGGAGGTTTTCAATGGCGGTATAGCCTTCCAGAAGACGGTTTTCCTGAAAAACTGCGGAGATCAGGGGATGTGTCCCCCGGAGTCTGCAGGGATCAGATTTTGATACCGTGCCGGAAGAAGCTTTTATATTGTTGTTACTGGGATCCCCTGCCGGTATACCGAACCGGATCACACCGGAATCCGGCTTTTCAAGTCCGAGGATCAGCCGGAACAGTGTAGTCTTCCCGTTTCCGGACGGTGCCATCAGACAGTAGAAAGTCCCGGCGGAAAATTCCAGGGAGAGATCGGAGAGAACCGGCTGTCCGTCGTAGGATTTGGTGACGGAGCGGAGCGCGAGAGCAGTGTCATTTTTTTTATTTATCGGACTCATTCACATCAGCCCCCTTTCCGGCACATTTCTTCAGAATCCACAGAAAACCTTTCTCAAACAGACTGCTCACAAGAATGATGACGACCGTCCACGCGAAGAGCTCCGCGGTGCTCAGATAGATCTTCGCGAGATACAGCCCCTCGCCGATGGAACCGTCCGGCACACCGATGACTTCGGCGGCGATCCCGGACTTAAATCCCATGCCGAGAGCGGTGCGGCAGGCGCTTTTTAAGTACGGGTAGAGTGCTGTGCGGTAGATATAGAGCGCCCGACGGATAAACGGGATGTGGAAGACTTCCGCCATCTCTAAAAGCTCCCGATCCGCAGATATCAGCCCGGCTTTCGTGTTCACATGGATCATGGGATAGACCACGAGGAACGAGATAAAGACGGAGAGGTTTTTAGAGCCGGTCCAGATCAGCGCCAGGATCACGAAGGAAGCGACGGGAACCGTCTTCATGAGCTGCACCGGTGGCTCTAAGAATTCGTCCACGATGGGAAAACGATACGCCAGAGATCCGGTGAAAAGTCCAAGAAAAAATGCCAGAAAGAATCCGATGCTGATCCGCCAGAAAGAAAACGCGATGGCGGACCAGAAATCCGGGAGTAGGATCTGCTCACAGAGCGCCCGCAGCGTATCGGCAGGCCCCACAAGGAAAATATGATTCCGGATCAGGGAGGCTGCGGTCTGCCAGAGGACGATCCAGAACAGGATGATCGAGAGCCTGCGGAGAAATCCGGAAAAACGATGATCCATGGCGGCTGTCTCCTTTCATAAAGTGTAATAAAAATCAATGCTGTTTTCCAGCGGTTGAATTTCTGCATGTAATCGTAATAATAAAATTATAGTAACTATTCAGTGCCTTCATAGTTACGTGCAAAAATCCATTCCAGATCAGCTTCGCTGATGGGATTTTTGCCTTCCAGCCCATGTTTTCTTACGGTCAGCGCAGCAAGTGCGCAGACCTACTGAACAGTTACAAATTATAACAGATATTTCTCATGGCTCAAGCGATTAATCTGACTTATGTAAACTAAATTCCGTGAGAATAAACGAAGATATAGAAATGAGGTATGACTGTTTTGCCAGCCATACCTCGTTTTTCACAGTCGGCATGAATGCTTGTAACTGTTGAGAACTTTCACAGTCACAATTACTTTACATAGTAGAAGCTATCATTCGGCAGCTCACCGCCGACGGAGGACGGGTTCTGGTCATACAGAGCCTGAAGGTAGCCGGAAAGTGCTGTTTTCATCTCATCACCGGAGATAAAGGTGATATTGCAGTAAGGAAGCGCTTTTTTCGCGATCGGAGCTTTTGCGACGATCTCAGCGTTTGCGATGAGCTCGGATGCGGCATCCGGATCCTCCGCAGTGAAGGCGATGGATGCCTCATGTTCCTGTAAGAACGTATCGACGAGGTCCTCGTGCTCCTTTAAGAAATCATTGTTTACGATGGTAACACCTGTTACAAGACGGCTTCCGGAACCTTCACCCTGGACATTATCCCACTCTTTTGTGAGGTCCATGATGATGGAGAGCTTTTCGTTCTGGGCGAGAGCGGCAGTTACGAACGGCTGCGGAAGAAGACCGATGGCGTTCGGATCTTCGGCGAGAACGGAAGCTACCTCGGATGCCTCGGATTTGAACTCGAGAGTCACATCGTCGTCTCCAAGCCCTGCGGCGGAGAGCACATAGCGGAGTGCGTATTCCGGAGTGGTTCCTTTTCCCGGAAGATATACGGTCTTTCCCTTTAACTGATCGATCGTTGTCACGGAGCTGTCGGCAGATACGAAGTAGAGAACGCCGAGAGTATTGATATCGATCACGGAGATATTTTTGTTTGTCTTATTGTAGAGAACGCTTGCGACGTTCGCCGGAAGCAGGGCGATATCGACTTTTCCGCCTGCGACCATGGCAGTCATCTCATCCGCTGCGGTGACCATAGTGAACTCGTAGCTGTTCTCGGACTCCCCGTTTGCGGCCTCGTCCATAAGCTTTACAAGTCCCATGGTGGTCGGTCCCTTTAAACCGCCGACACGGACAACAGCCTCATTGCCGGTGTTTTCAGCTGCAGACTCGGAAGCGGCTTCCGTTGTGGTTTCCTCAGCGGCAGTCGTTGTCTCTTCCGCAGAAGAAGCGGCAGCAGTTGTTTCGGTTGTGGATGATGAGCAGCCTGCAAGGAGAGATCCCGCGATTGCGGCAGCCATCATGACGGATAACATTTTTCTCATAATTTAATTCCTCCTGAAAAAAATCTGACAGACGCGGGTTTTGTCCCACTGCCTGCGTGAATGATAAATCCCCGGTATGCACACGAAAAGAGCATACCGGGGATCCTGAACATGACAGATATTCCCGTATCAGATTCTTTTCGTCTTTTCCCTCAGGACCGTTGACCTTTGGGGTTAGCACGACCGAACTAAATAGAATATATCATGGGGATTTGAGAATGTCAATCCAACATGAGACTGGGGGAGAACATGCTTTAAAGGTTTTAAAGGCGAAGGCTGCATATGCCAAACCGAAAAATAATCGGAAGCGGAGCGACGGGAAAGAGGCGGAACTCGAACCTGATTTTGTTAAAAAAGAGACAAAGAAAGTGGCGCTGGACAGCCGCATGCTGCGAACAAATATCCGATACAGAAAGACAAAAAACATAGGAAAATACAAGGAAATTCGTTGCCTGTACTTTATTGTATACAATTTAAGAAAATAAGGTTTTTCATTGGAATGCGTTGGATTATATATAATTTCCGACTTGCTTTGCAAAGTGGGATATGCGATAATATGATGCGAAAACATTAAAAAATTAAGGTATGATTGAGGATTCAAATTTAGGAGGAAATGGTATGAAAACCAACGATGAGGCACTGCTTAAGATCAAGTATAACGTGCTGCGCACAGTTTCCAAGCTGGCTTTCGAGGGCAGACTCGAGGAAGAGAGAGACAATATCCCGTTCAAACTGATCCCGGGCCCGAAGGCACAGTTCCGCTGCTGTGTATATAAGGAGAGAGAGATCATCCGTCAGAGAGTCCGTCTCGCGGAAGGAAAATGTCCGAGTGACAAACAGAGCGACAATATCATTCAGGTCATCTCTTCTGCATGTGAGGAGTGTCCGATCACAAGATTCGTTGTAACCGATAACTGTCAGAAATGTATGGGTAAAGCCTGTCAGAACGCATGTAACTTTGGTGCGATCTCGATCGGCCGCGACCGTGCCCATATCGATCCGGGTATCTGTAAAGAGTGCGGACGCTGTGCTCAGTCATGTCCGTACAATGCGATCGCTGAGCTGATCCGTCCGTGCCGTCGTGCATGTCCGGTAGATGCGATCACAATGGATACGGAGACAGGAATCTGCCAGATCGATGAAAAGAAATGTATCCAGTGCGGCGCCTGCGTAAGAAGCTGCCCGTTCGGTGCAATTTCCTCCAAGGTATATGTTGTACAGGTGATCGAGGCGATCAAGGCCGGCAGGAAGGTCGTTGCCATGGTTGCTCCGGCGGCTGAAGGTGAGTTCGGTCAGGATATCACAATGGAGAGCTGGCGTACTGCATTAAAGAAGGTTGGCTTTACCGATATGGTAGAGGTTGCTGCCGGTGCTGATATGACAGCAGCTTATGAGGCAATGGAATGGGCAGAGGCATTTAAGGAAGGCAAAAAGATGACGACTTCCTGCTGTCCGGCATTTGTAAATATGATCAAGAAACACTACCCGACTCTGATCGATAATATGTCCACAACGGTATCCCCGATGTGTGCGGCATCCAGAATGTTAAAAGCGATCGATCCGGAGACGATCACAGTATTTATCGGACCGTGTATGGCGAAGAAATCCGAGGCTGCTGACAAGTCCATCGAGAACAATGCAGATTATGTTCTGACCTTCGGTGAGGCCATCGAAATGCTGCGCGGAAAAGAAGTTGAGCTTGAGCCGGCTGAGGAGACAAAGCAGGAAGGCAGTGTCTTCGGAAAACGCTTCGGCAATGGCGGCGGCGTGACAAACGCGGTGATCGAGTGCTTAAAGGAAAAGGGAGAGAGCACAGACGTTAAGGTTGCACGCTGCAGCGGTGCGGCTGAGGTCAAGAAAGCCCTTCTTCTTCTCAAGGTAGGCAGACTTCCGGAAGACTTCATTGAGGGTATGATGTGCCAGGGCGGCTGCGTAGGCGGACCGAGCAATCTGAAACAGGAGATGGCATTCAAGAAAGACCGTGACGCTGTGATCGCGAAGGCAGACGGCCGCGGAGTATGGGAGAACTTAAAGAATTACGATATGGATTCCTTCTCCATGCATCGCAGCTACGAGAAGCCGGAGGCTTAATGTAGGTTTACATAACATATGAATATGGCAGGGTGTCCGGCTGGGGCTGGCGGACACCTGTGAACAAAAGAACAGCATATATTTTCTGGAGAATTTCTGGAAGGTATATGCTGTTTTGATGTCATGGATCCGGGGGGTGTCGGCTTAACAGCGGAAAAATGTGACCTGCAGCAAGTGCTCATGCCTGGGTGAACGGAAGATGGTACTATCTGAACGCGGACGGAGATATGGCGATCGGCTGGATCCTTGTGAACGGAGTCTGGTATTACCTGAATCCGATGGCAGGAGTCCTTGATCCGGGTGGAAATCCGATACCGGAGGGCGCAATGTACGTAAGTGCTGTGACGCCGGATGGCTATCATGTCGGAGTATCCGGGGCGCTGATCGGAAGATAACAGACAGCGGCAGGTATCGAAAATGATATCTGCCGCTGTTTTTATGTGCTTTATCCAGGTTCGATAAGAATCCCACCTTTTTCAGGTGGTAGTAACAGCAAATTCGTCTCAGTGGAAGTCAGTTTTCGACTGAGACGAATTTGTATTTAGAAGCTTATGGTATGTAGATTACAACCGACACTTATTGACACGCTTGGAAGAAAGCTCTTCCACCTTTTTTAACGTCTTCGCCAGATTCGGATCCACATATTCCTCTTTTTCAAGGTTTTTCTGAGCTGTGGAAAGCATCAGCTTGATACGGTTTAACTGGTTTACCTCACTGGCCCCCGGATCATAGTCGACGGCGATGATGTTTGCCTTGGGGTTCGCGTAGCGAAGCTCCTTGATGACACCTTTTCCGACGATATGGTTCGGCAGGCAGCCGAAAGGCTGAACGCAGACGATGTTGTTGACACCGCTCTTGATGAGCTCCAGCATCTCACCGGTCAGGAACCAGCCCTCACCGGTCTGGTTTCCAAGGGAGACAAAATCGTTTGCCATCACTGCCAGCTCCTTGATCCTTGACGGCGGAGTAAAGTGGGTGCTCTTTTCGAGAGCAATTCTTGCGGCTTTTCTCATGTACTCGAGGAGTGAGATCGCCATATTGCAGAGGTGCGCCGTGGAGCGCTTTGTGCCAAGGTTATCTGCCTTGAAGTTGCTGTTGTAGAAGCAGTAAAGCAGGAAATCCATGAGATCCGGCATTACCGCCTCAGCACCCTCAGATTCCAAGAGATCCACGATGTGGTTGTTGGCGGTCGGTGAGAATTTTACGAGGATCTCTCCGACGATGCCGACCTTCGGCTTGTGGACGTTCGTGCGTTCTAAGTTATCAAAGTCGTGGATGATGCCGCGGATATTCTTCACGAAGGTCATCATTCCGGCGCTCTTTGTGGAGAGTGCGTTGACACAGATCTTCTTCCACTTCTCGTGGAGAGCGTTTGCGGAGCCGGGAACGGCCTCATAAGGTCTCGTAGCGTAGAGAACACGCATAAATACATCACCGTATACAACAGCCTGAAGAGCCTTCACAAGCATGGACGGCGTGTAGGTGAAGCCCGGGTTCGTCTCCATACCGTTCGCGTTGATGGAGATGACCGGGATCTGCGCCATTCCGGCTTTTTCCAAAGCGCGGCGGATAAATCCGATATAGTTTGACGCACGGCAGCCGCCTCCGGTCTGGCTCATGAGGACAGCTGTGTGGTCGAGATCATACTTTCCGGACAGCAGGGCATCCATGATCTGTCCGATAACGATCAGGGACGGATAGCAGGCGTCGTTGTTTACATATTTTAATCCCGTATCGACGGCTGTCTTGTCATCGTTCTGGAGAACGACGAGGTTGTAGCCGAAGCTACGGATCGCCGGCTCGATGAGCTCGAAGTGGATCGGGGACATCTGCGGGCAGAGCAGCGTGTAGTTTTTCTTCATGTCCTTCGTGAACATCACACGGTTGTAGGCGCTGGACACGATGGTTCTCGTGTAGCGGCGCTCCTCGCGGACGCGGAGAGCGGAGATCAAAGAACGGATACGGATCCTTGCGGCTCCGAGGTTGTTGACCTCATCGATCTTTAAGACCGTATAGATCTTCCCGGATCGGGTGAGAATATCACTGACCTGATCGGTGGTCACGGCGTCGAGACCGCAGCCGAAGGAGTTTAACTGGACGAGATCCAGGTTATCCTGTGTCTTTACAAAGGCCGCCGCCGCATAGAGGCGGGAGTGGTACATCCACTGGTCGGTAACGACGAGCGGGCGCTCCACCTTTCCTAAATGGGATACGGAGTCCTCCGTGAGGACAGCGAAACCGTAGGAGGTGATCATATCGGCGATGCCGTGGTTGATCTCCGGATCGATGTGGTACGGACGTCCCGCAAGGACGATGCCGTGTTTTCCGGTGTCTTTTAAGTACTGTAAGACTTCCTCGCCTTTCTTCTCCACATCGGTTCTCGCCTGGGCGAGTTCATCCCAGGCCTTTTTAGCAGCCTTCTTCGTCTCGGATTCCGGAATATCGAATTCCTTCTTAAAGACTTCCTGAAGCTGCTTTGAAAGGACAGCCTCGCTTGTGAACGCCATGAACGGATTTAAGAACTTCACGTTCTTTTCCTTTAATTCCTCCATGTTGTTCTTGATGTTCTCCGAGTAGGAGGTGACCATCGGGCAGTTGTAGTGGTTTCCGGCTCCCGGAACCTCTTTCCGCTCGTAAGGAATACACGGATAGAAGATAAACGGCACATCGCGTTTGATGAGCCAGGAAATGTGTCCGTGGGCAAGCTTTGCCGGGTAACATTCAGACTCACTCGGGATCGTCTCGATGCCCAGCTCGTAGATCTGGTGGCTGGACTGTGGGGACAGCATCACGCGGAAGCCGAGCTCCTTAAAGAAGGTTGCCCAGTACGGGAAGTTCTCGTACATGTTGAGGACCCGCGGGATTCCCACAACGCCGTGGGTCGCCTTGTCGGCTGTCAACGGCTCATAGTCGAAGAGTCTGTGATACTTCCATGTAAAGAGGTTCGGGATGTCACGTTTTGCCTTTTCCACGCCGAGACCGCGCTCACAGCGATTTCCGGAAATATACTGACGTCCACCCTCGAACCGGTTGATCGTCAGGACACAGTGGTTTACGCATCCGCGGCAGCGGCTCATGGTTGTCGTGTAGGTCAAATTGATCATATCGTCCAGAGAGAGCATCGTCGTCTCATGGGGACGGTGCATGTAACGCTCACGGGCGATCAGTGCCGCGCCGAAGGCACCCATGATACCTGCGATATCCGGGCGTACGGCATTGCAGCCGGAGATCCGCTCGAAGCTTCGGAGGACTGCGTCATTGTAGAAGGTTCCGCCCTGTACAACGACGTTCTTTCCGAGGTCGCCGGCGGAAGTGATCTTGATGACCTTAAACAGGGCGTTCTTGATCACCGAGTAAGCGAGGCCGGCAGAGATATCCGCAACGGAAGCGCCCTCTTTCTGCGCCTGTTTTACGTTGGAGTTCATGAATACGGTACATCTCGTTCCGAGATCCACCGGGTTCTGGGCAAAAAGTGCCGCCTTCGCGAAATCCTGAACGCTGTAGTTTAAGGATTTTGCGAAGGTCTCGATGAAGGAACCGCAGCCGGAGGAACATGCCTCGTTGAGCTGGACACTGTCCACGGTGCCGTCCTTGATGCGGATACATTTCATATCCTGACCACCGATATCGAGGATGCAGTCTACGGACGGATCGAAGAATGCCGCCGCGTAGTAGTGGGAGATCGTCTCGACCTCGCCCTCATCCAGTATGAAGGCCGCCTTTAAGAGGGCCTCGCCGTAGCCGGTGGAGCAGGAGTAGGCGATCTTCGCGCTGTCCGGAAGCAGGGACTTAATCTCCTTTATGGAAGAGATCGCGGTCGCCAACGGGCTTCCGTTGTTGCTGCTGTAAAAGCTGTAGAGCAGGGAACCATCCTCGCCGACGAGTGCCACCTTCGTTGTGGTGGAACCGGCATCGATTCCTAAGAATACATTTCCCTCATAGGTGGCGAGGTCACCGCGGCGGACCTTGTACTGGTCATGGCGGTCGGTGAATTCCTTATAATCTGCCTCATCCTTAAATAAGGGCTGCATTCTCTTTACTTCAAATTTCATCTTGATGCCGCCGGAAAGATCTGCGATCAGCTTGTCAAGAGAGAAGATCTCTGCGTGATCCTTCGCATTCATGGCAGCGCCGACAGCGGCGAAAAGATGGGAGTGGTCCGGGGCGATGATCGCGTCACCGGTTAAATTTAAGGTGCGGATAAAGGCGTTTCGAAGCTCCGGTAAAAAGTGCAGCGGACCGCCGAGGAACGCTACGTTTCCGCGGATCGGTTTTCCGCAGGCAAGACCGCTGATGGTCTGGTTCACAACCGCCTGGAAAATAGAGGCTGCAAGATCCTCACGGGTCGCGCCGTCGTTGATCAGCGGCTGGATATCAGACTTTGCGAATACGCCGCAGCGGGCAGCGATCGGGTAGATCGCCTTATAATTTTTTGCATATTCATTCAGACCGGCAGCATCCGTCTGTAATAAGGAAGCCATCTGGTCGATAAAGGAACCGGTACCTCCGGCGCAGATTCCGTTCATACGCTGGTCGATCCCGCCTGTAAAGTAGATGATCTTCGCGTCCTCGCCGCCAAGCTCGATGGCGACATCCGTCCGCGGAGCATAGTCCTGAAGTGCGGTCGCAACCGCTACAACCTCCTGGACAAATGGAATATGTAAGTAACCCGACAGAGTGAGTCCGCCGGAACCTGTAATATTGGGCCGTAAAGAGAGTTCACCGAGTTCTCCCTTACACTTTTTCAGAAGCGAGGCCAGGGTTTCCTGGATATTGGCGTAATGCCGCTCATAATCCGCGAATAAAATTTTGTTGTTGTCGTCGATCACGGCAACTTTTACTGTAGTGGAACCGATATCGATTCCCAGACGATAGCATTGATTCATACGAGCGGGGAGTTCTCCCCATACCTCCTTTTCAACAGAAAAAAACGAGCCGTCCGCAAAAAGCAGGCAGCCAGCCGGAATGCGGGCATCAACATGCCGAACCGTTCAGCCATACAATTTTTTGCCGGAATCGGCACATAGCTGAACTGTTATGTCAAAATTCCGCACATAGTATAACACATTAAAAAAGGAAATACAATTGACGGAACTGGCATCTTGAGGCTAAAAACGGTTAAAATTCTGTAAAGAATGTGTAAAGATTTTAGAAGAAAGCGTTGCGGGGATGGATAGACATTCCAGTAACGATATCATAAAGCGTTTGACAAAAGAAACGGTTGGGAATTATAATACGGGACGTAGGAGAAATAGATATTTCTATTAGGAAAGGAAAGCTTCAATGAATTTTATGAACAAGATGGAGCGGAAATTCGGACGGTACGCGATTCCGAATCTCATGTATTATATCGTGATCCTGTATGCGGTGGGCGTGCTGGTCCAGATGATGGCACCGGCATTTTACATCCAGTACCTGATGCTGGATGCGAGGGCGATCCTTCACGGACAGATCTGGCGAGTCGTTACATTTATGATCTGGCCGCCGTCCGGCAGTCTTTTCTTTAACCTGATAGCGATCTACCTTTACTACAATCTGGGAATGACTCTGGAGCGGGTTTGGGGAACCTTCCGGTTTAACGTGTACTTTTTTATGGGTGTGATCGGTCATGTCCTTGCGGCGCTGCTGATCTACATCATTACAGGGCAGGTCTATATTCTCACCACAGATTATCTGAACTTTTCCCTGTTTTTTGCATTTGCGGCCACATTCCCGGAAATGCAGTTTTACCTGTTTTTTGTACTTCCGATCAAGGCGAAGTATCTGGCACTTTTTGATGGACTTTACTTCGTCTATGGATTCCTTTTCGGCGGCATGTCGCAGAGAATTGCGGTCGTTATGTCTTTACTTAATTTTATCGTATACCTCTTCATGTCCAGGGGGAGCCGTCTGAATCCGAAAGAGATCAGAAGAAAGCAGGTTTTTCACACACAGATGCGCGAGGCGCAGAAGACAGCGGAAAAGATCGGACGCCACCGCTGTGCTGTATGCGGACGTACCGAGGAGGATGACCCGAATCTTGTATTCCGCTACTGCTCCAAGTGCGAAGGCGACTATGAATACTGTCAGGATCACCTGTATACCCACAGGCATGTAACAAAAGGTGGGATGGATCCAAGACAGGCAAACAGCAATCAGGAGGCATAACATGAAAAAAACAAAAATTATCTGTACCATGGGACCGAACAGCGATGACAGAGAGGTCATGAAACAGCTGCTCTTAAACGGAATGGATGTTGCCCGTTTCAACTTCTCCCACGGAACACACGATGAGCAGAGAGCCCGTTACAGACAGCTCCGCGAGGTTGCGGAAGAGGTTGGAAAACCGGTAGCGGCTCTTCTTGATACAAAGGGCCCGGAGATCCGTACCGGTGTTTTAAAGGACGGAAAGAAGGTAACTCTGACAGCAGGCGAGGAGATCATCCTTACAACAGAGGATATTATCGGTGACGCAAAGAGAGTCCACATCAACTATAACGGTTTAAATGAGGATGTAACAGAGGGCAACGTGATCCTGATCGATGACGGTCTGATCGAGCTCCATGTTGAACGTGTTGAGGGAACCGAGATCTACTGCAGGATCATGAACGGCGGCGAGCTTGGAGAGAGAAAGGGCGTCAACGTCCCGAATGTAAAGATCAAGCTTCCGGCATTAACAGATAAAGATAAGGAAGATATCCGTTTCGGTATCGAGCTTGGGTTCGACTATATCGCGGCTTCTTTTATCCGTTCCGCAGACGCGATCCGTGAGATCCGCCAGATGTTGGATGAGGGCGGTTCCTCAATGGGAATCATCGCGAAGATCGAGAACGCTGAGGGACTTGAGAACCTCGACGAGATCATCGAGGCCAGCGACGGAATCATGGTAGCCCGCGGTGACCTGGGTGTTGAGATCGCACCGGAGAAGCTTCCGCATCTTCAGAAAATGATGATCAAAAAGTGCAGCGCCGCATGTAAGGTCGTTATCACAGCGACCCAGATGCTGGATTCTATGATCCGCAACCCGAGACCGACCCGTGCGGAGGTTTCTGACGTTGCGAACGCTGTATATGACGGAACAGACGTCGTTATGTTATCCGGTGAGACTGCAAACGGTAAGTACCCGGTCGAGGCATTAAAGATGATGGCTCATATCGTTGAGGAGACCGAGTCCCACATGAACGGTGACTTCTATGAGAAGAGAACCGTATCCGACGATAACCGCCACAATATTTCCAATGCAGTGAGCTATGCGTCCGTCGCAACGGCAGAGTCCCTTGACGCGGCTGTCATCATCGCGCCGAGCATCAGCGGCTACACGGCGAGAATGCTTTCCAAGTGGCATCCGTCAACAAAACTTGTGGGAATGTCCCCGAGTATCTCTGCAGTCCGAAAGATGATGCTCTACTGGGGTGTAACTCCGTTCCAGGCAAAGAGAGCGGAATCCACTGACACTTTAATTGAGAACAGTATTGACATTTTAAAAGAGAATGGTATTGTAAAAGCAGGCGATATCGCGGTCGTGACTGCGGGAGTTGTGGATTATGCGAGAAGACATGAGCCGGCGGCTTCTACAAACATCATGCGTGTTGTAAATATCGACTAACACTGACTAACGAAGGAGAGAACGTACATGGAGAAGAAACCGTTTGTAACGAAGGAACAGCTGGAGGAGATCGCGAAGACATACCCGACCCCGTTTTATCTTTACGATGAGAAGGGGATCCGCGAGAATGCCCTGAAATTAAAAGAGGCATTTTCCTGGAACAAGGGATTCAGGGAATACTTTGCAGTAAAAGCGACACCGAATCCGTTCATTTTAAAAACACTTCAGGAGCTTGGATGCGGAACAGACTGCTCTTCTAAGACAGAGCTTTTAATGTCCGATGCATGCGGTTTTTCCGGCCATGACATCATGTTCTCTTCCAACGATACCCCGCCGGAAGAGTTCAAACTGGCTTACGACCTCGGTGCGATCATCAACCTGGATGATTTCACACATATCGAGTGTCTGGAGAAGACGATCGGAACGATCCCGGAGACGATCTGCTGCCGTTTCAATCCGGGCGGATTATTCAAGGTAACAACTGATATCATGGATAACCCGGGTGATGCGAAGTACGGCATGACAGAGGCCCAGATCACAGAGGCTTACAAGATCTTAAAGGCAAAGGGCGCGAAGAACTTCGGTATCCATGCGTTCCTTGCAAGCAACACTGTGACAAATGAGTATTATCCGCTTCTCGCGAAGGTTCTTTTTGAACTTGCCGTGAAGTTAAAGAAAGAGACTGGCGCCGACATCAAGTTCATCAACCTCTCTGGCGGAATCGGAATCCCGTACAGACCGGACCAGGAGCCGAACGACATCAAGGTCATCGGCGAGGGCGTAAGAAAGGTTTACGAGGAAGTTCTTGTTCCGGCAGGAATGGGCGATGTGGCGCTCTTCACAGAGCTTGGCCGCTTCATGCTGGCTCCGTACGGCGCTCTCGTGACAAGAGCGATCCACGAGAAGCATACCTACAAGGAGTACATCGGTGTTGACGCCTGCGCGGTAAACCTGATGCGTCCGGCAATGTACGGCGCTTACCACCACATCACTGTGATGGGCAAGGAGAACGAGCCGTGTGATCACAAGTACGATGTGACAGGCTCCCTCTGCGAGAACAACGATAAATTTGCGATCGACCGCATGCTCCCGAAGATTGATATGGGTGACCTTTTATTCATCCATGATGCGGGTGCACATGGATTCGCGATGGGATATAACTACAACGGAAAGTTAAAGAGCGCAGAGCTTCTTCTCAAGGAAGACGGCAGTGTCCAGATGATCCGCCGTGCAGAGACTCCGAAGGATTACTTTGCTACATTTGATTTCTGCGATATTCTTAAGAATGTCAGAAACGTGTAAGAAACAGACGGCTGATCTGGACCGGCGTGGCGGACAGCAGTTAAAAACAGAGAGACGGTACTTAGCCCTGGAACGAGTTGAGTGCCGTCTCTTTTTATGTGCTAAAGATGCACACTCGTGCGAAGATGCAGATTGCCGCAAGTGACCGCGCGAGGCGCCGATGGTGGCCGGGAACAAGGTTTAAGCATGGGAAGTGGGAGATCTTTCTGGAAAAATGGCATGAAAAAACCCTGTACATACTGTACAGGGATTCATCATTTAGGATTTCAATTTCAAAAAGGTTTAGGATAAAGGATTTAAAATATCTCGTGCATTTCTTATGGTTAAAGTATAGCACATCACCCCGGAAAATGATTGTATATTCTTTGAATGAATTATTAAGATTTCTTTAAGATTCGGAAGCTGTTTTCGAAGAATGTGGAAAAGTGTCGGAAATACTGCAAATTGTGGGTGGGGATATGCACAGATGTATATTTTGGGCAGTAGCGCAAGACGAAGTGTTTATGAATATCCTGTAAGTAAGAGGAATAGAATAGAGGAATCTTACATGTGAACCATATTAAAGATCAGATCCGCTGCGGCGCGGCTTACCGCCTGGGACTCACCGGAAAAGGCATCGGCGTGGCGGTTTTGGATACCGGGATCTTTCTTCACCGGGATTTCGACAGCCGGGTCACCGGGTTCGCAGACATGGTGAATGGGAAGACCTTCGCCTACGATGACTGTGGGCATGGGACCCATATCTGCGGGATCATCGGCGGCAGCGGACGCATGTCCGGCGGGCGGTACAGCGGGATCGCGCCGGGCTGTGACCTCGTCATGGTGAAGGTCCTGGACCGGAAAGGAAATGGATATTCTTCGGATGTCCTGGCGGGAATCTCCTGGATTTTGGAGAGGAAGGAGAAGCTGGGGATCCGGATCTTAAATATATCGGTAGGTGCCTGCTCGAAGCGGGGGATGAGCGAAAATTCCGCCCTGGTGAAAGGCGTGAACCGGGCATGGGACGCCGGGCTTGTTGTTGTGGTGGCGGCGGGAAACAATGGCCCCCGGACCATGAGCATCACGACTCCGGGGATCAGCAGAAAGGTGATCACGGTGGGCTGTTCGGACGATGACAGGGAGGTCCTGGTGGGTGGAAACCGGATGGTGGACTACTCCGGCCGGGGTCCCACCGCCGCCTGCATCTGCAAGCCGGACCTCGTTGCTCCGGGCTGCAGCGTCGTCAGCTGTGCTGGCCGGGCGGATAAATACACCATCAAAAGCGGCACCTCCATGAGCACTCCCATCGTCTCCGGTGCCACAGCGCTCCTTCTGGAACGGTACCCGGATATGACGAATAAGGATGTGAAGCTGAAGCTTCGGGAAAGCTGCAGGGATATCGGGCTTCCGAGAAATCAGCAGGGGTGGGGGCTGCTGGATGTGGAGAAACTGGTGAGTAAGTAGAAATCATGTAACTGTTCAGTAGGTCTGCGCACTTGCTGCGCTGACCGTAAGAAAACATAGGCTGGAGGGCAAAAATCCCATCAGCGAAGCTGATCTGGAATGGATTTTTGCGTGTAACTATGAAGGGACTGAATAGTTACGAAATTATAATAAACTGGAGTATATTAAAATCCCTTATAAAGTATGCTATATTAAAAACAAAGAGTGCCACCGATAGACGGCTGGTCCATAGGTATCAAAAAAATAACCGTTCGATTTCCTAGGTCGGGGCGGTTATTTTTTTGCATTTACAGTATCTTTTCCACAAAATTCTAACATATCTAAGATATTCCATCAATCGACTCCAGTATAAAACAGAACAAATTCTAAAAGAAATTTAAGGCCGTTCTGGGCTTTGATATTTTACACAGATTTTACATACTGCCTACAAAGCATTTTACATTCCCCTGATATTCTGATACATGGTAAGAAAGAGATAAACAAAATGTTAATGAATTTGAAGAGGGGAAATTTATGGATTTTTTTGGTGTATTGACGATGCTTGGCGGGCTCGCGCTGTTCCTTTACGGAATGGAGACTATGGGAAAAGGTCTCGAAAAGCTTTCCGGTGGAAGACTGGAAAGAATTCTTGAAAAACTGACATCAAATCCGATCAAGGCGGTCCTTTTAGGAGCGGGAGTTACGGCGATCATCCAGTCGTCATCCGCAACCACCGTCATGGTCGTAGGTTTCGTAAACTCCGGTATCATGAAGCTGACCCAGGCGGTCGGCATCATCATGGGCGCGAATATCGGAACGACGGTGACGTCCTGGCTCTTAAGCCTTACCGGAATTGAGAGTGGAAATTTCTTTGTACAGCTGTTAAAGCCGACATCATTTTCACCGGTTCTGGCACTCATCGGCGTCTGTTTTATCATGTTCTCCAAGAAGGAGAAGAAAAAAGATGCCGGAACCATCATGATCGGTTTCGCGATTTTAATGACCGGAATGGAGACAATGAGCGGTGCCGTCAAACCGCTGGCAAATGTCCCGGAATTTACCGGAATCCTGACAATGTTCTCAAACCCGGTCCTCGGAATGATCGCAGGCGCTGTCCTCACAGCGATCATCCAGAGCTCCTCCGCGTCCGTCGGTATTCTTCAGGCGTTATGCGCCACAGGGGCGGTAAATTTCAGTACTGCGCTCCCGATCATTATGGGACAGAATATCGGAACCTGTGTGACAGCGATGCTCTCCGGTATCGGTGCCTCAAAGAACGCAAAGCGTGCGGCACTGGTCCATCTTTACTTTAATATTATTGGTACCGTTATTTTTATGATCGTCTTTTATACGATCAATGCGGTCGTTCATTTTTCCTTCCTGGACACAGCGGCAAGCGCTATGGGAATTGCCGTGATCCACAGCAGCTTTAATATTGCGGCAACGATCATGCTTCTTCCGTTCGGCAACGGCCTTGTAAAGCTTGCATGCCTCACGATCCCGGAAGAGAAGAAGGAAGCTCCGGTCCAGAACCAGGAAAAAGACGCGTTCCGCCTTCTCGACCAGCGTTTCCTCGACACGCCGGCTTTTGCGGTTGAGCAGTGCCGTCAGACGACGATCCAGATGGCGAAGCTTGCACGGGAATGCTTCTTCACGGCGGTGGATCTGCTTCACGGCTATGATGACGAAAAGGCAGCCCGTGTGGAGGTACTGGAAAACCTTGTGGATCGCTATGAGGATGAGCTTGGAACTTACATGGTAAAGCTTGGCGGAAAGAATCTTTCCAAGTCAGACAGCCATACCGTATCCCTGCTCTTACACTGTATCGGAGATTTTGAGCGTATTTCCGATCACGGCATGAACCTGAAAGATTCCGCAAAAGAGATGAAGGAAAAAGAAATGCAGTTCTCCAGCAAGGCAGAGAAGGAACTTGGCATATTCTTCGACGCGGTAAAGGAGATCCTGAACCTGTCCATCGATGCCTTTGAGACGAACAATACGGATGAGGCAGCCAGAGTGGAGCCTCTTGAGGAGGTCATCGACGATATCAATACCGTCGTAAAGGCAAACCATATCCGAAGACTCCAGAAGGGAAAATGTACGATCGAGCAGGGATTTGTGCTTTCTGATATTTCCATGAATCTGGAGCGTGTTTCCGACCATTGCTCCAACATCGCAGTCAGCGTCATTGAGATCGACCGTGACGGTTTTGATACCCACGGTTATCTTGACAACCTGAAGCGTGACGGAGATCCGCATTTCGCGGCGATGGTAGAGCAGTACCGCGGCAAATATATGCTTCCGGTATAGGAAGATATGTAGTAGAATGTTTTTAGTGCTGAACAGTAAGACAGAAAGTGAGACAGGAGGAAAGGACCATGGCTCTGATCTATGCGGTAGAAGATGATAAAAATATTCTGGAGATTGAGATGTTCGCGTTAAAGAACAGCGGATATCAAGTGGAAGGATTTGAATGTGCCCGCGATTTTTATAAAAAGCTGGAAGAAAAGCAGCCGGACCTTGCCCTTTTGGACATTATGCTGCCGGACGAGGACGGATTGGAGATCGTTGCAAAGCTCCGCCGCCGCCCGGAGACGAAAAAGCTTCCGATCATCATGGTGACGGCAAAGAGTACCGAGATCGACAAGGTAAAGGGACTTGATGTCGGAGCGGATGACTACCTGACAAAGCCTTTTGGTGTCATGGAGCTGATCGCCAGAGTAAAGGCGGTGCTCAGAAGGACGATGGAGGAAGATAAATTCCTGACCCTGGGGGATATCTTCCTGGATGATGAGAAACATATGGTATACGTGAAGGATGTTCCGTGCAGCCTGACATTTAAGGAATATGAGCTCTTAAAGCTCCTGCTCCACAATGCGGGGATCGTAGTGACGCGAGAGATCATTTTAGAGCGCGTCTGGGGAATCGACTTTGAAGGTGAGTCGAGAACTCTGGACATGCATATCCGGACGCTCAGACAGAAACTCGGTGAAGCGGGTTCCATGATCCGCACTGTGAGAAATGTGGGGTATATGATCGAATGAAACGGAAAATCCATATGGAACTTCTGGCCACGGCAGTGTTCGCAATTTTACTGACACTGCTGTGTGCCTTATTTGTTTTTTACGGGGTCTACCGGAAACAGGTCATCGGGGATCTGAAGGCTGACGCTCTTGTCATGAAAAATATGCACATCTTCGACAATATATCCGATCTGCATCCGGATGCCTACGACCTGAACCCGGATACGCTGCGCATCACGGTGGTGAATGCCAATGGGAGCGTTATTTTTGACAGCAACGCGGATTTTTCTGTGATGGAGAACCATGAGGACCGCCCGGAGATCCACATGGCGGCGAAGGTCGGAGAAGGAAGCGGAACCCGCCGGTCGACGACTCTGGATAGAAATCTGTTCTACTATGCGATCCGGATAGACAACGGACGGATCTTGAGGATCGCGAGGGAGGGCGACAATATTTTTGCCCTGACCCAGAACATGATGATGACGGTAGTCGGAGTATTTGTCCTTCTCTTTTTCTTCTGTATCATGATGGCTAATTACTTTACGAAGAACCTTGTGGCGCCGATCGAGCAGATGGCGGAGAATCTTTCGGAGCCGGGGACGCAGGCGGCCTATAAGGAGCTGGTACCGTTTATGAATAAGATCCGGCAGCAGCATGAGGATATCTTAAAGAGCTCCCAGGTCCGGCAGGAATTTACGGCGAACGTGTCCCATGAGCTCAAGACCCCGCTCACGGCGATCTCCGGCTATGCGGAACTGATCGAACACGGAATGTCCGGGGAGAATACAGAACGGTTTGCGTCGGAGATCCATAAAAACGCGGCGAGACTTCTGACCCTGATCAATGATATCATCCAGCTTTCCCAGCTTGACGGTGGAAAGAAAGATGTGGATTATAGAGATCTGGATCTGTTTCCGCTGGCGAGAGAATGTGTGGACATGCTCCAGATGAATGCCCAGAAACAGAACGTGACGATCCGGGTCCAGGGCGGAGAAGCACCGGTTTTCGCGGATAAGCAGCTGATGGAGGAATTGATCTATAATCTTTGCGACAACGCGATCCGGTACAATAAAAAGGACGGAACTGTGACGGTGACGACCGGCATTGAGAACGGGCATACGTTCCTTTCTGTGAAAGACACCGGAATCGGTATCTCTGCGGAACATCAGGAGCGTGTATTTGAGCGATTCTACCGTGTGGATAAGAGCCGCTCGAAGGCGACGGGAGGAACCGGTCTGGGACTTGCGATCGTAAAGCACATCGTTGCCCAGCACGGGGCAAAATTGACCCTTGAGAGTGAGCAGGGCAAGGGAACGGAGATCCGCGTAGAGTTCTCGGAGGCGTTAAAGCAGCATGAGATTGAAACTGCAAAATAGCGTCAGGAGGTTCATGCGGAGCGGTCAGAAAATGGTTCGTCAGATTGAAGCAAAAGACAGATGATCTGCAGGTCATATGTGACAATATTTACAAAAATTACAAAATTTGCTGCTTTACTTCAAAAACACGTTGATACAGAAGGAAAACTGTGATAGTATGTAACACATAAGTGCAGTCCAGGCGGACAAACGTCCGTCTGGATACTCTGGAGAGTCTCCGTATGGAGCGCCGAAGGTGTAAGACCGGTTCATGTCCATGGTACCGGTCGATCTCTCAGGCAAAAGGACAGGGCATACAAATAACCACAATGGGGCAACTCCCCGTTGTATGCAAATGTTCTACTCTTTGGAGAGCTGATCAATATCAGCTCTTATTTTATTGCATGGAAATTCAGAGGGGATATTCCATGATGCCGGACAGCCGGAAATTTAAAGAAAAGGCTGGCGGCTATGATGATGAAAGAGGAGGATAATTAAAATGGACACACTGATGCAGCTTGTAACAAAGGGAAATGATTTTCTGTGGAGCTTTCTCCTGCTCGTTCTCTTATGCGGAACCGGACTTTACTATACGATCCGCCTGAGATTTATCCAGGTCAGAAAGTTCGGGGAGGGCGTCCGTCAGGTATTCGGGCATTTCAGCATGAACGGTGAAAAGCACGAAAAAGGCGAGATGACTCCGTTCCAGTCCATCGCGACAGCCATCGCAGCCCAGGTAGGTACAGGAAACCTTGCCGGAGCGGCGACAGCCCTCATCGGCGGAGGCCCGGGCGCGATCTTCTGGATGTGGATCAGTGCATTCCTCGGAATGGCGACGATCTACGGAGAGGCAGTTCTGGCACAGACATATAAGACAGAGGTAAACGGCGAGGTGACAGGAGGTCCTGTCTACTACATCAAGGCGGCGTTCAAGGGAATATTCGGAAAGGCGCTTTCCACTCTGTTCGCGGTATTTATTATTCTTGCGCTGGGCTTTATGGGAAATATGGTTCAGTCCAATTCTATCGGAGCAGCGTTTGTGGAAGCATTTCAGGTATTCCATGTGGAACTTTCACCGATGATCGTCGGCATTGTCGTCGCAGTGATCGCAGCGGTGATCTTCCTTGGAGGAACAAAGAGTCTGGCAACGGTAGTTGAGAAGATCGTTCCGATCATGGCCGGCGTTTATATCGTCGGCAGCCTGGTCCTGATCTGCATGAACATCACGGCTCTTCCGGCAGCGTTCCTTTCCATTATCGAGGGCGCGTTTGCGCCGGAAGCAGTTCTCGGCGCAGGCGCTGGAATCACGGTGCGTGAGGCGATCCGCTATGGTGTTGCCCGCGGCCTCTTCTCAAACGAGGCAGGTATGGGATCCACCCCGCATGCCCACGCGAGAGCGAAGGCGGAATCTCCACATCATCAGGGGCTCTGTGCAATGGTCAGCGTGTTCATCGACACATTTATCGTCCTGAACCTGACGGTATTCTCTGTCCTCACAACAGGCGTTATGAGCACAGGAAAGGACGGCACCGCGCTCACTCAGGCGGCATTCATGAAGGGATTCGGCAGCGCGGGGATCATCTTCGTTGCAGTCTGCCTGTTCTTCTTCGCGTTCTCCACGATCTTAAGCTGGCATTTCTTCGGACTTGTGAATGTGAAGTATTTATTCGGCGAGAAGGCATCAAAGCTCTACTCCCTGATCGTTGTTGCCTGCATCGTGATCGGTTCCTGCCTGAAGCTGGAGCTTGTATGGTCCTTAGCGGACTTCTTCAACGGGCTTATGGTCATTCCGAACGTTCTGGCGCTTCTGGCGCTCAGCGGACTGGTAGCGCGGGCTTCGAAGGAGAGATAGGAAGTCCTGGCGTGAGCTGGATGGGAATACATATATAATAAATAGGATAGAATGGCGGCAGAACATGTATTGTGGGCATGGGCTGCCGTCTTTTGTTGTTTACGCGGAGCATGGGGAAGGAAGCTGTGAGGCGGATATTGGAGATCAGACAAATTTTTCATGGCTGACCAGGTAAAAAATGAGGGTCTGAATTTGTGGAGAATGCCGATTGACAGGGCGAAGGAATTTCGATATAGTACGGGTATCTGAAATCGTTCTGGGAGGTCTGTCCCGGATAGCAGATAGTTCATGATGCGGGAAAGCATCGTCCTGGCGGCGGATCGCTGCAGGCCTCAGTGAGAAGATAAGATGGAAAGAAGTAAAGGACAGGCAGAAGGGTATTTTATGACAGCGGAGAGCAAAAAGTCTGGTATTGAAACGTGGGGATCTGCCGGAGAGGGGATGAAGTATGATGGTGTTACTGTGCGCGGGTAGGGATTTTCTGAACTGAAAAATCCGTACAATACAGTGGCGGTAGTGGATTTTTCCGATTTGGAATGCGAAGCATCAGCAAAATCAGTTGCTGTTTGCGCAAGGCGTGAACAGTAACTGCGAATTGATCAAAAGCGGTCGGAATGATAAGAAACAGTTGACTTTTTACATGGATTATATTATGATTAACAGGTACAGAACATTTGTTCGCATACGGCACTCCGCTTTCGTGGACGTGAAGTATGTGAAGAAATATGCGGATTGAAAAATCAGTGATTATTGGATGTCCGGGGACGCGGGGAACGCTGCGGGGCCGGATCTTGGAGGAAGAATATGAATAAAGATGATAAATTAAAAGCCCTTGACGCGGCTCTCACACAGATTGAAAAAGCTTACGGAAAAGGCTCCGTTATGAAGCTCGGTGATTCCGGTGCGAATATGAATATCGAGACGGTTCCGACGGGTTCCTTAAGCCTTGATATTGCTCTCGGACTTGGCGGCCTTCCGAAAGGACGTGTCGTTGAGATCTACGGACCGGAGTCCAGTGGTAAAACAACGGTCGCTCTCCATATGGTAGCGGAAGTCCAGAAGCGCGGCGGGATCGCCGGATTTATCGACGCTGAACACGCTCTCGATCCGGTATACGCGAAGAATATCGGAGTTGATATCGACAATCTCTATATCTCCCAGCCGGATAACGGCGAGCAGGCCTTAGAGATCACAGAGACGATGGTGCGTTCCGGTGCCGTTGATATCGTGATCGTGGACTCTGTAGCGGCACTTGTTCCGAAGGCGGAGATCGACGGCGATATGGGTGACTCCCACGTCGGCTTACAGGCCCGCCTGATGTCCCAGGCCTTAAGAAAACTGACCGCCATCATCAGCAAGACAAACTGTATCGTGATCTTTATCAACCAGCTCCGTGAGAAGGTCGGCGTTATGTTCGGAAACCCGGAGACGACCACTGGTGGACGCGCCCTTAAGTTCTATTCTTCCGTTCGTCTTGACGTAAGAAGAACCGAGTCCTTAAAGCAGAGCGGCGAGGTGATCGGAAACCACGTCCGCGTAAAAGTTGTAAAGAATAAGATCGCTCCGCCATTTAAAGAGGCTGAGTTTGATATTATGTTCGGAAAGGGAATCTCCCGCGAGGGCGATGTTCTTGATCTGGCTGCTGACGCAAATATCGTCGAGAAGAGCGGTTCCTGGTACGCGTATAAGGGAGCGAAGATCGGTCAGGGACGCGAGAACGCGAAGACCTACCTTGCGCAGAATCCGCTGATCTGCGAGGAGATCGAGAACCAGGTGAGGGAGCTTCACGGACTGGAAGCGCAGCATGTTGCCCCGGGTGAGGCAGCTGCGGCACCGGCGGTTAATGAGGCTGAGGAAGCTGACGAGTAATAAAAATAATGATGAAAAAGAGAACTGTCTGGCGGGTACGGCACTTTAGAAAGAAGCTTGAGACAGGAAGGCAGTTCTGACAGGAAAGCATAGATGAAAGAATGGCAGCAGGAAGAGCACCGGGAGCAGAAAATGTATGCCGGTGCGGATGGAGACGCGGTTCCGGAGGAGTTCCGGGAGGCGCGGAACAAAGGTCTCTACTATCTTCAGTTTTCCGGAAAAACAGAAAATGAAATGCGCAAGAAACTGGCGGAACAGGGGTTTTCGCCAGCCTCTGTTGAAGATGCGCTTCTTTTTCTGAAACACTACCGGTATCTGGACGATGAGGACTACGCGAGGCGGTATGTGGAGAAAAACGACCACAAAAAGAGCATCCGCCAGATGAAATTTGACCTCCGCCAGAAAGGCGTCAGCGACGATCTGGTGGAGATGGTCTTTGAGGATATGGAGGTGGACGAGTCTGCCCAGATCCTCGGACTTTTGAGAAAGAAAAATTACGACCCGGAAGAACCGGATCCCGCGAAACGCCAGAAGATCTACGCATTTCTGGCGCGAAAAGGTTTTTCCTACGAGGCGATCAACAGTGCGATGAAGCAGTGGGAATAGAGCTGTTTCCGGCCCCAAAGGACAGGATATGACAGGCTTCGTGGGGATGCACAGAAGTACCCGGAATGAGGGCATTATACTTGACATAATGCATAAAACAGTTTAAAATTGAAGTGTTGTAATTAGTACAATGAAAACTAAATAAAGGAGGTGCTCCTGTGTCACCAATAATCAGCGTTATTATAACAGCAATTATTGTGGCTCCTATTACCTGGGTCGTGGCTGTCGCTTACCGCAAGAACAGTTATGAAAGCAAGATCGGTAGCGCAGAGGAAAAATCCAGAGAAATAATAGATGAAGCATTGAAGGTCGCCGAGACGAAGAAGAAAGAAGCTCTCCTGGAAGCGAAGGAAGAGAATTTAAAAGCGAAAAATGAGCTTGAAAAGGAAACCAGAGAACGGAGAGCCGAGATCCAGCGTTATGAGCGCCGCGTACTGAGCAAAGAGGAAAACCTCGACAAAAAATCTGAGGCAATGGAGAGAAAAGAATCCAGTCTTGCCGCGAAGGAAGAGACTTTAAGAAAGCGTTCTTCCGAGGTCGAGGAATTATTTGCTAAGGAGCAGGAAGAACTGGAGAAGATCTCCGGACTTACCAGCGAGCAGGCGAAGGAATATCTTCTGAAATCCGTAGAGGAAGATGTAAAACACGACACCGCAAAGCTCATCAAGGAATTAGAAGCCAAAGCAAAGGAAGAAGCTGACAAGAAAGCCAAAGAATATGTGGTTACCGCCATCCAGAGATGTGCAGCTGACCATGTGGCTGAGACTACAGTTTCTGTCGTTCAGCTCCCGAGCGATGAGATGAAGGGCCGCATCATTGGACGTGAGGGACGTAATATCCGTACTCTCGAGACAATGACAGGTGTGGAACTCATTATCGATGATACACCGGAAGCTGTCGTATTATCCGGTTTTGATCCGGTAAGACGTGAAGTTGCAAGAATTGCTCTTGAAAGACTGATCGTGGATGGACGTATCCATCCGGCGAGAATCGAAGAGATGGTGGAGAAAGCGCAGAAGGAAGTTGAAAACATGATGCGCGAGGAAGGTGAAGCCGCAATCCTTGAGGTCGGCATTCACAATATCCATCCGGAGCTCGTCAAGCTCCTCGGCAAGATGAAATTCAGAACCAGCTATGGTCAGAATGCATTGAAGCATTCCATCGAGGTCGCACAGTTATCCGGTTTACTGGCAGCCGAAATTGGTGTTGACGTCAGAATGGCAAAGCGTGCCGGCTTATTACATGACATTGGAAAATCCGTTGACCATGAGATGGAAGGTTCCCATGTACAGCTCGGATCGGAACTCTGTAAGAAATACAAAGAGTCCCCGATCGTTATCAATGCTGTGGAATCCCACCATGGCGATGCTGAGCCGACGAACCTTATTTCCTGCATCGTTCAGGCAGCAGATACGATCTCCGCTGCAAGACCGGGTGCAAGAAGAGAAACGTTGGAGACATACACGAACCGCTTAAAGCAGCTTGAGGATATCACAAACTCCTTCAAGGGAGTAGACAAGTCCTTTGCGATCCAGGCGGGACGCGAAGTGCGCATTATGGTAGTACCGGAGCAGATCAGCGATGACGATATGGTTCTTCTCGCAAGAGATATATCCAAGAAGATCGAAGAGAGCCTGGAGTATCCGGGACAGATTAAAGTCAACGTGATCCGCGAGTCCAGAGTTACCGATTACGCGAAATAAAAATGAAAGCCGTTGCTGTGCAGAGAGAATCTGTATGGCAGCGGTTTTTTTAACAGGAAATTTAGAAGTCTCTGTGCTGCCGAAGCTTTTGCAATATGAGCAAAGATTGGTCTGCTGCAGATGAGAGATAACAGAGAATATAAAACAGGAGGTAATATGGATATGGCAAAGATTGGTTTTATCGGAATGGGAAACATGGGAACCGCTATCATGCGGGGACTTTTAAAGACATATAAGCCGGAAGAACTGCTTTTCACAAGCGCCCATGAGGCGAAGATGCAGAAAATTACGGAGGAGACAGGTGTTGCCCATGTCTCAACAGCAACTGACTGCGCAGAGCAGGTAAAATACCTGGTGCTGGCAGTAAAGCCGCAGGTACTTCCGACAGTTTTTAAGGAATTAAACGGAAAGATCAGGAAAGATCAGGTTGTGATCTCCATCGCGGCTGGATATGCGATCGCGGATCTCCAGGCAGGTCTCGGAGACAGTGCGAGAATCGTCCGCTCCATGCCGAATACACCGGCTATGGTCGGCGAGGGAATGTCCGGGGTGAGCTACGATGAGGCGCTGTTTACCGATGAGGAAAAGGATGTCATCGACGGATTCTTTACTTCCTTCGGAAAGATGGAGAAAGTGGATGAGAAGCTGATGGATGTTGTTGGAAGCGCCAGCGGCTGCTCCCCGGCCTATGTATACATGTTTATCGAGGCGCTGGCTGACGGCTGCGTAAAGAACGGACTCCCGCGCCAGGCCGCTTACAAGATGGTTGCCCAGGCCGTTTTAGGAAGCGCGAAGATGGTCCTTGAGACAGGAAAACATCCGGGCGAATTAAAGGATATGGTATGCTCACCGGGAGGAACCACTATCGAGGGACTTGCTGCCCTTGAGGAGAACGGATTCCGCGGTGCGATCATTAAGGCGTGTGATGCAAACTTTGAGAAGAATAAAAAGTTAAAAGGCTGATAATTACGTGAAAGACACGGAAATTTCCGTAGCAGTGTGAAAAATGTAAAAAAATAAGTTCTGAGCAGAGGAAAATACTGCAGGGTAATTCCGCAGAATAGAAAATCTGAGAGGAATTGTTTAGAATGTCTGTTAAGGCAGTTAGCAGATACATTCATGAAAGGAAAAGACTTTAGTATGGAAAAAACAACTCGTTTAAAACGTGATCTTGCATACACCGGAACGATCTTAAAGATCTACCGGGATACCGTTGTCGCGAACGGAATCGAGGAAGTGTATGACTATATCCACCACGATGGCGCGGCAGCCGTTCTCCCGGTGACAAAGGACGGAAAGATCCTCATGGTGCGTCAGTACCGGAACGCCTTAGACCGGTTCACGCTGGAAATTCCGGCAGGAAAACTTGATGCGCCGGATGAGCCGAAGATCGAGTGCGCGGCGAGAGAACTTGAGGAGGAGACAGGATTCCGCAGCGAAACCCTGGAATTCCTGATGACAGTCAACACGACAGTGGCTTTCTGCGATGAGCAGATCGGTGTCTATATCGCAAAAGACCTGATCCCGTCAAAGCAGCATCTCGATGCGGATGAGAGTATTGATGTGGAAGAGTGGGAAGTAAAGGATCTTCTTGAGATGATCTACACCGGCAAGATGACAGACGCGAAGACGATTGCGGCAATCCTTGCGTACGCTCAGAAAGAGGGAATTCGATAGAAAAAACGGCAGAAGCCAGTAAGCGGAAAGTGTCAGTGAGGATAGGGCTGGCTGCCTGCCTGTGGAAAGATTGCTGCAATTAGAAAAAATCCTGGTAACTGTTCAGTAGGTCTGCGCACTTGCTGCGCTGACCGTAAGAAAACATAGGCTGGAAGGCAAAAATCCCATCAGCGAAGTTGATCTGGAATGGATTTTTGCACGTAACTATGAAGGTACTGAATAGTTACAAATCCTGTGGATAAAGTAGGCCCATATGCGCATACATTGTGAAAAAGGAACATGGACGGTATCGCTATGGCCGGAATTCACAGGCATCGGAGATTTTGGGACAGTCAGATGTTCTGGCTGTCCTTTTTTTTATTCTTGGGGACCGTTATGGGGACAGTTTTCTTCAATAAGATGAGCGCAGAGATGAAAAGCACACTTGAAAGCTGGTTCTCCGGGATCCTCACATCATCGGAGATCGTGTCGGCGGACCGGTATAGTCTGTTTGTGGGAGTATTGAAAAAACGGTTTGTGTGGATTTTATTGGGAATTCTGATCTGCCAGGCAGTTTTTGCCAGAATCCTGTTTTACGCGGGAGCAGTCTATCTGGCATTTACATCCGCAATCGCTGTCTGTGTGTTGACGATGCATGCGGGAATTTATGGGATCCTGCGCTTTTTCGGACTTGTATTTCCGCAGGGATTCTTTTATATACTGGCGGCTTACCTTTTATGGATCATGGTCGTGGAGCAGGCGGATGGAAAAGAGAAAATCAGGTTATGGATGATGGTATTTTTTATGGTGCTTGGAATTATATCTGAGATATTCATAAATCCAAATTTCTCAGCGCTGATCTTCCAACTGTTTTAGAAAGGCATATCTGAAAATCGTGGATTTGAATTAGGACGTCAACGGAAGAGACAATATCTGACGAAAGGCGTTGAAGGCGTGGTACGGTAGTCAGGATAATGGGGCGGAAAAGTGGAATTTTCCCAGGAAATACGCGGCTTTCAGCCCTTTTTTTTATAAAAAAATTTTGCGCATTTTGACAAGATATTGCCATTGTGGATATATACAGTTCCATATCTAGCGATTAGTTATGTAAAATAGTCTAAAATGGGATCCAAGTGGGAAAAATCCGTTTGATTTTGCCCTAAAATGGGACTATAATGTAGAAAAATACTGGTTTTGCCGGGAAAAACAGCGTATCGGGGGGATGGTGGAAAACTTAGGCCTATGTCCCCTGTTTCCCAAAGGCAGACATCGTGAAACTAAAAAACAGATAGAGTATAAACGTGTATAGACACAGGTGCTGAAAATTTCGAACAGGAAAATTTTGTGTAACTGTTCTGTGGATTTGCGCACTTACTGCGCTGACCAGGAGAAAACATAAGCTGGTGAAGCTGCTGAATAGTTATGATTTCGTATAGGATCGTGAAAAGCGCGGATAACTGTGTCTGGAAATGAACGGGGAAAAGGTATGAGAGAGGAAATTCAAACCTTCATAAACTATATGGAGGAAGAAAAACACGCGTCAAAAAATACAACGCTTTCTTATCAGAGAGATCTGTTAAAAATGGCAGATTATCTGGAGGAAAACGGAATCACAGACTGCGGGAAAGTGACAAAGACGGCGTTAAATTCCTATATCCTTTTCCTGGAGAAAGAAGGAAAAGCAGCGTCGACAGTTTCGAGGGCACTGGCATCCACGAGATCGTTCTTTGGCTGGCTGTTTAAGGAAGGAAGGATCCGCCGTGATCCGGCAGATTCGATGCATGCGCCGAAGATCGAGAAAAAGGTGCCTGTGATCCTCACAGTTGACGAGGTGACGAAACTCCTGGAGCAGCCGTCCGGCGCGAATCCGAAGGAGATCCGCGATAAGGCAATGCTGGAACTCTTATACGCGACAGGGATCCGCGTGACGGAACTCGTGAATCTAAAGCTCTCCGATGTAAATATGTCCATCGGCTTTATCACCTGCCGCGATGAGCACAAGGAGCGGATGATTCCCTTTGGCCATGCGGCGAAGGACGCTCTTGCGAAATATCTGGAGTCTGCCCGTGAGACATTTTTAAAAGGAACACGATCGGAACTGCTGTTTACAAATTACAGCGGCAGAGCCATGAGTCGTCAGGGATTCTGGAAGATTATCAAATACTACGGGGACCGGGCAGGAATCGAGGAAGACATCACACCCCACACTCTGCGCCATTCCTTTGCGGCGCATCTTTTAAGCAACGGAGCTGACATGCGCGCCGTCCAGACCATGATGGGTCATTCCGACCTAGCATCCACCCAGATGTACACGGCATATGCCATGGACAGCGCGGTCAGAGAGGCGTACCAGGGAGCGCATCCAAGAAAGTAAAAGTGAAAACTTAGGCTGGAAGGTAAAAATCCAATCGGCGAAGCCGATTTGGAATGGATTGGAGAAGGAAAAACGCTTACTGGTCATCAGTAGTTGTTTATAAAATATGAAAAGAGCACCTGCGGCTTCAATGTTTTGGAAAATTCCTTAAAACATTGGAGCGCAAAGATGCTCTTTTTTCTATTTTACATGTGTGGTTTTCAGCATACAGATTCAAAGGAAGCTTTTTACTGCCCTATTTCTGATCGATCTTCGCGAGAATACTTCTGGCAACGGATAAGCCATTCGCGGATGCCTGCTGAAGTCCGCGGGTCACGGATGCACCGTCACCGATAGCGCGGAGACCGTGGATGTTTGTCTCGAAGTCCTTATCGACAACGACCTTGTTGGAGTAGAATTTAACCTCCACTCCGTAAAGCAGTGTCTCATCGCTGGCGATACCCGGAGTTACCTTGTCGAGGGCCTTTAACATCTCCTTGATGTCCACCATGATGCGGTGCGGGAGAACTAAGGAAAGGTCGCCCGGAACGGCATCCTTTAAGGTCGGGATGATGTTGTTTCTGCAGAGACGTTCCTCCGTGGTGCGGCGGCCTCTCTGGAAATCACCGAAGGTCTGGACCAGGATCTTTCCGTCGCATAGCATGTTGGACAGCTGGGCGATATGTTTGCCGTACTCGATCGGGGTCTTGAAGGGCTTTGTGAAGTTCTTGGAAACCAGGATCGCAAAGTTTGTGTTGTTTGTCTTATATTCTTTTGATTTATAAGCGTGACCATTTACGACAGCCAGGCCGTTCTCATAGTATTCGGTAGCAACCTCACCGGACGGGTTCGTACAGAATGTACGGACCTTATCGTCGAAGGTCGGTGTGTAGTATACAAGCTTTGCCTCGTAGAGGTTCTTGTTGAGGAACTCCATGACCTCGTCGCGGACCTCAACACGGACGCCGATGTCGACGGTTCCTACTTCGGTATCGATTCCGTGGTCATCGCAGATGTGGGAGAACCAGTCGGAGCCTTCACGTCCGATGGCGGAGACGATCTCATCTGCGTAGTATGTCTCATCTTTATCGGTGATAACACCCTTTGCGGTACCGCCCTCGATGATGATATCCTTGACCATGGTGTTGAATTCCATGTGGATTCCGTTCGCGAGAAGGTGTTCCTGCAGTCTTGTGTAGATCTTATAACCTTCCTCGGTTCCGAGGTGGCGGATCGGGCATTCGATGAGTTTTAAGTTTGCGTTGATGGCTTTCTTGCGGATCTTGCGGATCTCCTGCTGTTTGTCAACGCCGTAGACGTTCTTATCAGCGCCGAACTGCAGATAGATATCGTCGGATTCCCGGATGAGTTCAGTTGCCTTGTCATATCCTAAGATCTCCGGCAGATTTCCGCCGACATCCGGGGAAAGGGAGAGCTTGCCGTCGGAGAAAGCTCCTGCTCCGGCGAAACCGGTGGTGATAGAACATGGTTTGCAGCCCACACATACCTTTGTTGTTCTCTTCGGACAGACACGTTTCTCGATCGGTCTTCCTTTTTCAATCATTAAAATATTCAGTTCAGGTTTTTCTTTGATCAGCTCATACGCGCAGAAGATTCCGGACGGGCCCGCGCCGATGATGATCACGTCAAAATGTTCTCCGGATTTCATATCACAAGTCTCCTTTCGGGTGAGTGGATAATTTCTGTACACATCATTTCTATTCTACCATGGAAGTTTCAGCGATGCAAGCAAACGGCGGCAGATCAGTACAGAGTGATATAGAGTTAAGATGCTTTACATGGGCAGTCATTTTCTGCATGGAACATATCAACATTCCCCGCAAAGATTCCGTTCAGTCTGTAAAAAACAACGAAAAATATTGAAAATGGGTATTGACTTTAGGTAAAAATAGGATATAATCAACTCATAGGTTGTCTGACAAGTAAAAGAACAATCTTATCCGCCCAACAAGCAGAATAATAAAGAAGCAGGTAACGCGCGAGGATGAAAATAAAAACAGTCAATATTACGGATCAGGTCGTTGAGTATCTGAAGGAAAATATTGAATCCGGAAAATGGAACATCGGCGAAAAGATTCCGTCTGAAAACCAGATGGTTATGGAACTTGGAGTCAGCCGTTCCAGTATCCGATCGGCACTTCAATATCTGATCGGGATTGGTGTTCTGAAAAGCTATCAGGGAAAAGGAACGTTCCTGATCAACACTCAGGTTGAAAACTGGGACGAGGCAGAATACAAGATCACATCGGAAGATTGTATGGATATCTGCAAAGTACTGGAATTCAGAAAGATTCTGGAGCCGGGGGCATGCGTACTCGCAATGGAAAACTGCGATGAAAAAACAGTTGCCGCTCTGGAAGTTTATCTGGAACAGATGAAGGAATTTAAAGGAGACCGAGCGAAATTTGTCCGTGCAGACCTGAAATTTCATGAAGTTATCAGCCGGACCTCCGGCAATCCGCTTCTGGAAAAGAGTCTTCATAAAGTTTTTCTGGAATCCAGAAAGAACCATGAACAAATGAATGAGTTGTTCGGATATGAGACGGGACTTCACTACCACACGGAGATACTGGAAGCATTTAAAAATCATGATGCAGAAAGGGCTCGTGACGTAATGGAACAGCATCTTGGTGGTTCGATTGAGACATTGAAGATGTCTGGAAAGATCGAAGATCGTGAAGGCGGAACAGGAAAAAAATAAGCAATGAGTAAAACAGGGTGTCGGTTGCAGCGCAAAAGGCACCTTGATAATAAAACCAAACTTGTATGATGAGTAACAAGTTAAGAGACAATCAAGACAACTTGAAAATCTGCAAAATCAATAAACTGATTATGGCAACGTCTTATAAATAAAAGGATGAGGAGGAATATGGGATGTCAGTAAAGATTAGGGATATCCGGGTGATCTGTACGGCACCGGAAGGAATCAATCTTGTGGTCGTAAAGATCGAGACAAATCAGCCGGGGCTGTATGGACTTGGCTGCGCAACCTTTGCTTACCGCCATCTGACGGTAAAGCATCTGATTGAGGAGTATATGAAGCCGCTGCTTGTAGGGCGTCCGGTTGAAAATATCGAGGAGACCTGGCAGCTGATGCATCAGAACGGCTATTGGAGAAATGGCCCGATCGAGAATAACGCGATTTCCGGAATCGACATGGCGCTTTGGGATATCAAGGGAAAGATGGCAGGGATGCCGTTATACGAGTTGTTTGGAGGAAAAGTAAGGGAAGGAATTCCGGTCTACCGTCATGTGGACGGACGGGACATTAATGAGATCTGCGAGAATATTCAGATGTATCAGGAAATGGGGATTACCCACTTAAGATGCCAGTGCGGCGGTTACGGCGGACTTCCTTATGGACAGACACCTGAGACAGCACCAGAAGGCGCACATGATGGATTGTATCTCGATTCTAAGAAATACATCCGCGATACAATCCAGTTATTTGAACAGATTCGAGCGAAGATCGGTTACGATATGCAGCTTGTGCATGATGTCCATGAGCGGATTGCTCCGGCTGATGCGGTGGCGCTTGCGAAAGGTCTTGAACCGTTTGATCTTTTCTTTCTGGAAGATCCGGTTCCGTTAGAGCAGCTCTCCTGGCTTAGAAATTTAAGACAGCAGACGAGCATCCCGATCGCGCAGGGGGAACTGTTCAACAATCCGTATGAATGGAGAACCGTGATCGCAGAACAGCTCATCGATTTCATCCGTGTTCATATCAGCCAGGTTGGAGGAATTACACCGGCGAGAAAGCTTCAGATCTTTGCGGAGCAGTTTGGTGTTCGGACAGCATGGCACGGACCGGGGGATATGTCTCCGTTAGCCCATGCAGCAAATATCCACATCGACCTTGCGGCACAGAATTTCGGTGTTCAGGAATGGTCCGGGATCGAACCGCCGAACTTTGTGATTCAGGAATTAAAAGGACCGCACGGCGCGCTTCTTGATGTATTCCCAGGTATGCCGGAGTATCGGAAAGGCTATGTTTACGCGAATGATAAGCCAGGCCTGGGCGTCGATATCGATGAAACTGAGGCGGCAAAGTATCCGTGTGAAAACACCGTGACAACGTGGACACAGACAAGAGGACGTGACGGAGCACTTGTAACTCCGTAGATTTTCGGAAAAGGGAAAGGAGCTTAAAGAGGAATGAGCAAAAAGTCATCAGCTCTCGCAGCTGCAGGAATTCTCGCAGCAGCAGTTGTACTCAGCGGATTCAGCATCTACAAGGACAGTCATCAGAAGAACAGCACAGACGGAACGATCACGCTTCGAATGGCACAGACATCCTCGCAGACCGGAGCTATCGGACAGGCGATGGATCATTTCGCAGACAGGATCTATGAGGAGACCGGGGGAAAATACAAGATCGAGACTTATCACAATGGTCAGCTCGGTGCAGAGATCGATACGATCGAAGGCTGTCAGATGGGAACGATCGATATCGCAGTCGTAAACCAGTCTACGATCGGAAACTTCATCAGTGATTTTCAGGCATTGGACATTCCGTATCTGATTACATCGACAGATCAGGCAGATGCAGTGTTCCTTGGTGATATTGGAACAAGATTTTTAGACAAGCTTTCCGGTGTTCAACTTTATGGACTTGGAATCTGGGAATCCGGTTTCCGAAACCTGACAAACAGCAAGCGTGATATCAACTCCGTAGACGATGTTTCTGGCCTTAAGATCAGGACTATGGAGAATCAGGTACATATCGCATTCTGGAAAGCCATGGGAGCCGACGCGACACCGATGTCCTGGGGCGAGGCGTACACCGCGCTTCAGCAGGGCGCTCTCGATGGACAGGAGAATCCGGCAACGGTTATTCTGACAAATAACGTCGCACAGGTCAACAAACATCTTGCGATCACGGAACATGCGTATTCGACTGTATTCCTCGTTATGAGTCCGGAAACCTGGGCATCCTTCGATGATGAGACAAAACAGATCTTTACAGACGTCATGGCAGAATGCAGTATCAGTGAGAGAGAGCTGAGCCGGAAGATGGATGGAGAAGCTGTTGACCAGTTAAGGGAACAGGGAATGACCGTCACATATCCGGATAAGCAGCAGTTCATCGACAAGGCAGCAGACTTGTATGCGCAGTGGGAAGAACAGTATGGTGATATGATCTCTGAGATCCGGGCACTGTCAGTAAATAAGTAGGAGGTGCGTTATGGAAAAATTCGCGGCAGTCTTTAAAAAAGTACAGAAAATCAATAAAGCGATCATCGGCGCAGTCCTTTTACTGATGATCGGAGTTGTATTCTTACAGACATTTTGCAGATTTGTTATATTTAAGAGCCTGACATGGTCGGAGGAACTTTCCAGATATCTGTTTGTGGCATTGATCGTTCTTGGAATCAACCTCGCGGCGACAGATCACCTGTTTGTCCGCATTGAGCTGATCGACGGATACCTGAAGGGAAAGGCACAGTATGTTATGGATGTGATCCGGAAAGGAATCGCCATTTATGTTAGTTTGATTCTTATGTATAGCGGCTACGGGCTTATTGAGATCGGTGGATATCAGATCAGCCCGGCAATGGGAATTCCAATGAGCCTGCTTTACGGGATCATGTTTATCGGATTTATTATGAATTTCCTCGCATTGATCGTAGATACCTGGGAGGAATTTGGAAAAGAGAAGGAGGTAGGCTGATGCAGACTGCAGCTATTGCTTTGATCGTTGTCCTGCTTGTCGGCATGGCATGCGGACTTGAAATTACATGGGCATTGGGGTTATCATGTATTGCAGCGGTTCTTCTTGACCCGAAGCTTACATTTGTAGTGATCGCACAGAGAATTTTCGCAAACTCCAACAGCTTCTCAATGCTGGCGATCCCGGCATTCATGCTCGCCGGTGACGTTATGTCAAAGGGCGGACTTTCCAAACGTCTCGTTGCCTTTGCAGATTCCCTCGTCGGCTGGATCTCCGGTGGAATCTCCCTGGTATCCATCGTTGCCTGCACATTCTTTGCAGCAATTTCCGGTTCCTCTGTTGCTACAACAGCGGCTATCGGCGGACTGATGTACCCGGAGATGGTAAAGCGCGGCTATCCGGAATCTTATGCGGCAGCTGTTCAGGCGATCGGAGGAACACTTGGAATCGTAATTCCGCCGAGTATCGTGCTCGTTATTTACGGTAATATCACAGGAACAGACGTAGGCGCACTCTTAATGGCCGGTATTCTTCCAGGTGTTGTCTGCAGCATTTTTCTTTGCCTCTATGCTTACTACAAAGCAAAGAAATGCGGATTCCCGAAATCCGACAAGTTTTCCTTCAAGAGATTTCTTGTTTCCTTTAAAGACGCAGTATGGGCGCTGATCATGCCGGTCATCATTCTCGGAGGTATTTACGCCGGAATCTTTACACCGACAGAGTCCGCAGTTGTTGCCGTTGTTTATGGTCTGATCGTATGCCTCGCTGTTTATCGCGAGATCAGCATGAAGACGATCTGGGAGATCGTTGAGAATACAGCAGAAGGAACTGCAAACCTGATGATCCTTGTTGTGACAGCGCAGATGTTTGGCTGGCTGATCTCTTATTATCAGATCCCGCAGGCAGTGACGAACTTCATGCTCGCATTTGTCTCTAATAAATATATGTTCTGGGCGATCATCATCATCCTTCTGACGATCTGCGGCATGTTCCTGGAAGTTGGAGCAACAAACCTGATCCTCGGCCCGATCCTTGCGCCGATCGCTGTTGCATTTGGAATCGATCCGGTACAGTTCGGACTTGTCTTCGTATTTCTTCTTGCAATGGGACAGGCGACACCGCCTTTCGGAACCTGTATGTTTGTGGCATGCGGAATCAGCAAACAGTCCGTTGGTCAGGTGTCAAAGCATCTGGTTCCGTTCGTTGTAGTAGAGATCCTCTGCGGAATCTTATTTGCACTTGTTCCGGGAATTTCACTGCTGCTCCCGTCGATCATAGGGTAACATGGAATAAACCGGTTATAGATAAAACAAAGCTTTTCAGAAAAAGGAGAATGAATTATGGCTGAAATGATGAAAGAAGTCGTTGTTGTAGAACCGCATAAATATGAGGTGCGTGAGGTTGAGATTCCGGAACTTGCAAACGAGGATGAAGTCCTTATCCAGATGAAATCCGCAGGTGTATGCGGAAGTGACCATCACATCTGGCATGGCTCCAATCCGTGCTCCACATATCCGAGAATTCCAGGACATGAGAACGCCGGTGTGATCGCAAAGATCGGTAAAAACGTGAAAAATGTGAAGGTGGGTGACCATGTTATCGTGGATCTTCTCTCCTCCTGCGGAACCTGTTACCAGTGTACGCATGGAAGAAAGAACGTGTGCGAGCATGTAAAAGTAAGAGGTTCCGGAGCAGACGGCGGCTGGAGAGAGTATTTCACAGCGCCGGCAAAAGAAGTATACAAGATTTCCGATTCTGTCAAGTGGGAAGATGCGGCACTTGTTGAGCCGTTTGCAATCGGTTCCCACTGCACAGGACGCGGTCGTGTGGTCGAAGATGATGTTGTATTTATCCTTGGTACAGGAACGATCGGTTCCATTATTTTACAGACATGTAAGGCGAAGGGCTGCAAGACCGTGATTTGCTGTGATATCAGCGATTCTTCCCTTGAGCGCGCAAAAGAATACGGCGCTGACTATGTGATCAATTCCAAGACTCAGGATGTTGTTGCGGAGATCCAGAAGATCACAGACGGACATGGCTGCACCGTAGCGTTTGACTCTGCATGCTTCCCGGGTTCCCTGACAATGTGCCTGCAGCCGGGGATCCTCTGCAACGCGGGCCGTATGGTACCGATGGGATTCTGTACAGAAAAAGAGGGAATCACACAGGCGATGATCAATCAGAGAGAGCTTGACATCATTGGCTCCAGGATGTCTCAGGATGCGTTCGAGCCGACGATCGCAAGAATGGAAAAGGGTGAGTATATCACCGAAGGCATCGCAACAACATTCATCAAATTCAGCGAGATCGACAAGGTCTTCCATCTGATGGATCATCCGGACGAGTCCGCGAAAAAGATGGTAATTCTGTTTGATTAATAATAATAAAAAGGAGAGCATGATCATGGAATTATTTAACATAGCTGGAAAGAAAGCAATCGTAACAGGCGGAACAAGAGGACTTGGTTGTGGAATGGCAGAAGGTCTGATGGAGGCAGGATGTGAGGTCGTGATCGTCGGAACTTCCGACAAGGTCTATGATGTGGCAAAAGGATTCTGCGACCGCGGCTTCAAGTGCCACGGTGTAAAAGCAGATTTCAGCAAGCGGGAGCAGGTATATCAGGGATTCAATGACTGTGTGGCTGCACTTGGCGGCGATCTTGACATTATTGTAAACGCACATGGTATCCAGAGACGTCATAGTGCGGAAGTATTCCCGATTGAAGAGTGGGATGAAGTTCTCAATGTAAACTTAAATTCTGTATTCATTCTTTGTCAGGAAGCTGCAAAGATCATGTTGAAGAAGGGATATGGAAAGATCATCAACATCGCATCTATGGTATCCTGGTTTGGCGGACAGACTGTTCCAGCTTACACAGCAGCAAAGGGCGGCGTGACACAGCTCACCAAGGAACTCAGCAATGACTGGATTGCAAGAGGCGTCAACGTCAATGCGATCGCGCCGGGTTATATGGCAACAGAGATGAACTCCGCGCTGCTTGATCCGGAGAATCCAAGATATCAGCAGATCACCGAGCGTATTCCGGCAAATCGTTGGGGTACTGGCGATGACATGAAGGGTGCCTGCATCTTCCTCGCATCCCACGCCAGCGACTATCTGGGCGGAGCGATCATCCCGGTAGACGGCGGATATCTTGTAAAATAACATAGGTACAAATGAAAATGCCGTCCGGAAAGTCTCCGGGCGGTATTTTTTTGCAGGCACAATCTTATCTATGAATTTGTCTAAAAATTAACGTTAAACAAAAGATTATTAAGCAAAATACATAAAACACTTGATTTATTTAATGAACGCATGATAGAATCGACAATATGTTAAGAAACAAATTCAATAAGCCATAGAGGGGAAAGCAGACATACCTGCGTGAGAAGGTGTGACTGATGAAAAAAGATTGCAAGAGGAGAGGATCATATGAGCAGATTGGAAATCATGTCCCCGACCCGCGCGCGGATCGTGATGGAGGGACTTTATAAAGATCTGGAACGAAGAATCGAGTCAAGCCCGCCGGGGCTCTGTCCGGTTGATATGGCCAGAGCATTTCTGGAGCTGTGCCATGCGCAGACCTGCGGAAAGTGTGTGCCGTGCCGGATCGGTCTCGGACAATTGAACCAGCTGATCCGGGATGTATTAAACGGAAAAGCGACAATGGACACGCTGGAGCTTATGGAAAAAACGGCGCTGTCGATCATGGACTCCGCCGATTGCGCCATCGGCTATGAGGCGGCGAACATGGTCTACAAGGGACTCATCGGCTACCGCGATGACTATGTGGAGCATATCAGGAACGGACGCTGTACCTGTACCTACAACCAGCCGGTTCCCTGTGTCGCGATCTGTCCTGCCCATGTGGACATTCCGGGCTATGTGGCGCTTGTGGAAGAAGGAAGATATGCTGATGCGATCCGCCTGATCCGCAAGGACAACCCGTTCCCAACGACCTGCGGCTTTATCTGTGAGCATCCCTGCGAGGCGAGATGCCGCCGGAATATGGTGGATGATGCGGTCAACATCAGAGGACTCAAGCGGTTTGCGGCGGACTACGCAGGCTTTGTGGATCCGCCGGAATGTGCTCCGTCAACGGGAAAGAAGGTCGCTGTCCTCGGCGGCGGTCCCGGTGGTTTAAGCGCAGCTTACTACTTACAGCTCATGGGACATCAGACTACCGTATATGAGATGCTTCCGAAGCTTGGCGGCATGCTCCGCTACGGAATCCCGAACTACCGTCTCCCAAAGGATCGGCTGGATGAGGATATCAACGCGATCTTAAAGACAGGAGTGGAAGTAAAACAGGGCTTAAAAATCGGCGTGGACATTACGATTCAGGAACTTCGGGAACAGTATGACGCGGTGCTCATCACCATCGGTGCCAGCACGGATAAAAAACTTGGACTTCCGGGCGAGGACGCGGACGGCGTGCTCTCCGCGGTACAGTTCTTAAGAAGTGTTGGAAAAGACGAGATCATCGATCTGACCGGAAAAGAAGTCGTTGTCATCGGCGGCGGAAACGTGTCCATGGATGCGGTCCGAACGGCGAAGAGACTGGGTGCGAAGAAAGTCAGCATTTTATATAGAAGACGAAGAAACGATATGACAGCGTTGCCGGGAGAGATCGAGGGCGCTGTCGCCGAAGGTATCGAGATCGTGACCTTAAAGGCCCCGGCGTCCCTGGATGTCGGCGAGGATCACAAGATTCACGGCATCTACGCGACCCCGCAGATGATCAGTGCGATCAAGGATGGACGTGCCAGCGTGAAGCCGACAGGCGAGCCGGATGTCTACATCCCATGCGACATCCTCATCAAGGCCATCGGACAGGATATCGAGTCCGGACATTTCGAGAAGGCCGGGATTCCGGTATCCCGCGGCAAGATCGTCACCTTAAAGAGCGGCGCTTTTGAGAACATGCCTGGCGTATTCGCGGGCGGCGACTGCTCCAGCGGTCCGGCTTCCGTCATCAAAGCCATCGCGGCGGCGAAGGTCGTTGCGGCGAACATCGATGAATACCTCGGCTACCACCACGAGATCACCAGCGGTGTGGAGATCCCGGAGGCGAGCCTGAAAGACAAGACCCCGTGCGGACGCGTGAACTTAACGGAACGTGATGCCTGCGAGCGTGTCTGCGATTTCAACGCAGTGGAGAACTGCATGACCGAGAAGGAGGCGAAGCAGGAAGCCGGACGGTGCCTGCGCTGCGACCATTTCGGATACGGAATCTTTAAAGGAGGCAGGAGTACATTATGGTAAATATGATCATCGACGGAAAACATGTTTCGGCAGAGGAAAATATCACGATCATGGAAGCTGCTGAGAGAAACGGGATCCCGATCCCGAAGCTCTGTTACTTAAAGGGGATCAACGAGATCGCGGCCTGCAGAGTCTGCGTCGTGGAGCTGGAAGGAAAAGAGAAGCTGATCACATCCTGCAACAATGTTGTGAAGGACGGCATGGTGATCTACACCAACAGCCCGAAGGTCAGAAATCATAGAAGAAATACGGTACAGTTATTATTATCCCAGCATGATAACCGGTGCGTTGTCTGTCCGAGAAACGGGAACTGCCAGTTACAGCAGGTTGCCTGCGACCTGAACATTCTGGACATTCCGTTCAGGCAGGAACCGGAATATCAGCCGTGGGATAAGGATTTCCCGCTGATCCGCAATTCCGCGAAGTGCATCAAGTGCATGCGCTGCGTGCAGGTCTGCGACAAGATCCAGGGACTGGGAATCTGGGATGTGGAGGGAACCGGCTCCAGAACGACCGTGAATGTGGCGGGACATAAGACGATCCGGGAAGCTGACTGTGCTCTCTGCGGTCAGTGTATCACCCACTGTCCGGTTGGCGCGCTCTCAGAGAGAGATGATACGGAGAAGGTCTGGGATGCAATCGAGAATAAGGATAAGATCGTGGTAGCTCAGGTTGCACCGGCGGTCCGCGCGGCCTGGGGCGAGGAACTCGGCCTGGCGGACGAGGACGCGCCGGTGGGCAAGATCTTTGATGCTTTAAAACGCATGGGCGTGGACTACGCCTTTGATACAGTATTTTCTGCGGATCTCACGATCATGGAGGAGAGCACAGAGTTTATAAAACGGTTTACGAGCGGCGAACTGAAGGAGAGACCGATGTTCACGTCCTGCTGCCCCGGCTGGGTGCGTTTTGTGAAGACCCAGTTCCCGTACATGGTGAACTATCTCTCCACGGCGAAATCCCCGCAGCAGATGTTCGGTGCGGTCATGAAGACATATTTTGCGGAAAAGCTTGGTGTTTCTCCGGATCAGATCTTTACGCTGTCCATTATGCCGTGTGTGGCAAAGAAAGGCGAGCGGGAGATGGATCTCTTCTACGGCGAGTATGCCGGACATGACGTGGATGCGGTTCTCACAACAAGAGAACTTGTGAAGATGATCCGCTCCGCCCATATCCGCCCGGATACCTTAGTGGAGATCCCTGGCGACAGCCCGATGCACGCGGGAACCGGCGCGGGCGTGATCTTCGGAGCTACGGGCGGTGTCATGGAGGCGGCTCTCCGCACCGCGTATTTTACCTTAAAAGGCGAGAATCCGCCTGCAGATGCTTTCAAGGCGGTCCGCAGCGTAGGTTTCCAGGAGAATGCAGGAGTGCAGGAAGCAGAATTTGCCATCGGTGACATCAAACTCCGCACAGCAGCGGTCAGCGGACTCGGAAACACGAGAAGACTTTTACAGCAGATCGAGCGCGGCGAGGTCCACTATGATTTTGTGGAAGTCATGGCCTGCCCGGGCGGCTGTGTCGGCGGAGGCGGACAGCCGATCCACGATGGTGAGGAGCTGGCGTTTGCGAGAGGCAGAAAGCTCTATGCGCTGGACGCAAAAGCTGATATCCGCTACTCTCATGAGAACCCGGATATCAGGGAGATCTACAGCGATTTCTTTGGAAAGCCGATGTCCCATAAGGCGCATATGCTGCTGCATACGGAGCATTGGAAAAATAATTAAAGTGTCAGTTAAATTACGGATACAGGAAAAGCACGCAGATGCAAAACGTCTGCGTGCTTTTCCTGTATCGAAAGATCTTGGATGCTATGCCTTTTGACGGCTCATGAATGAATATGCGGAGTTTATTTGGCTGCGCTCTGAAATACAGCGTTTATTGACTGAGCAGCCAATCTATGAGATTTTCGGATCTGATGCCGTCATAGGAAGCATCAAGCCCCGGTTCAAGCGACAAAACGATTTTTTCGTAGTTATCACGGATGTTTTGCAGCGGTGTAAGTTCCCGGTTGCGTACATCCTCACTCATCATAGACTCTGTCACCTGGATATACTTTTTATCATCGGCTGTCGTTGCAATAAAGTCCACTTCGGCGCTGCCGATCTTGCCGATCGCTACATCATAACCCCTGCGAAGCAATTCAAAGTAAACGACATTTTCGATGGCATGACCGCTGTCGCGATTACGGAAGCCCAGCAGATAATTGCGAAGGCCGATGTCAACAATATAGTATTTTCCCAACGTGCGGAGGTATGCCTTTCCCTTGATGTCAAAGCGCTTGATCTCATAGAAAAAATAGCTTTCCAGTAGTGCATTCACATATGCCTGCACAGTATGTGCGCTAGGAGCGCCCTTGCGTTTACCATCGTCAAGGAGCCCCTCGTTTATCAAAGTGTTGCCTATGGAGGAAATGGATACGCTGGAGCCGATATTGTCGGCAAGGAACAGGATGATCTTGCGCAGAAGCGTGGGGTCTGTGATCTGTTTTTGCCCCCTGCGTTTTTCACGTTCCAAAATATCACGGATGACTACCGTGGAATAGATACCGTCAAGAAGAGACAGTGCTTTTTCCTGATCCAGACCGACATCGGCGATTCCCGGCATTCCGCCGAATCTTATATAGGCATCAAATACCTCACGCAATTCATAATGTTCCCCGTTTTTGTCGAATACCTGTTTGCGGAGTCCCCCGAGCGCACTTTGTATTTCATGTACTTCAAAGCCGTGAAAATCAAGAAATTCACGGAATGAGAGCGGCAGCATTCTGATTTCTACACACCGCCCGGAGAGGTAGGTGGAATACTCCGAAGAAAGAAGGTAAGCGTTTGACCCGGTAACATAGATGTCACAGTCAAAATCTACACGGAAGGCGTTTACCGCGTCCTCCCATGCTTCGATCCTCTGCAGCTCATCAAAGAAGAGATACATCCGCTTTCCGGGAACAATACGTTCTTTTACATAGCGATAAATATCGTCGGCATTCATCCTGCGAAAATCAAAGGATTCAAAATTCATTTCAAGGATCTGTTCCGGAAGAACACCGGTATTTTTCAAATGCTGAACCATCAGCTTTAACAGACTGGACTTTCCGCAGCGGCGAATACCAGTAATCATTTTGACCGGTTCTGTATCTTGAAAACCTATCAGCTTATTCAGGTAACTGTCACGCTGCCTGAGTTCATGGGAACCTATCATGTCTATCACCTCCTGCAGTATTAGTATGGCATAAACTGGTGAAATAATCAAGTAATTGCATTATAGTGCAAAAACTTTTTGCTTTCGACAGTTTTTGCAAACATAAACAAATAATAAAAAGATCCGGCAGGATATCTGGACAATATATCCTGCCGGAGAGAGGGGGATGAGTGAAAATTACTGCTTCTGTTTTTTAGTGAGTACGTTTTTTAAAACAGGAACCATTGCGAAACCAATGATTACAAGCAGGATGATGATTGCAATCGGGCGGGAGAAGAAATACGGGATGAGTCCGCCCTTCGGTGCAGCCATGATCAAGGTTCTGCGGAAGTTGGATTCCAGAATATCGGCAAGGACAACGCCGAGAACCAGAGGTGCCGGTTCAAATCCGTAGATTTTCATAAGGTATCCGATGAGACCGAACACGAGCATGATGATAACTTCGTACATGCTGTTGCTCAGTGCATAAGTACCGATGCAGGATAATGCGACGATGATCGGAACGAGAACAGAGTTTGGAACGAGGCAGACTCTTGCCATCTGTCTTGCCATGGAAACTCCGATGATTCCCATCAGCACATTCGCGAAAAGGAAACCAAGGAAGATCGCATAAGTAGTTGGAGCCTTAGAACCTGTAAACAGGTCACTGCCAGGCTGTAAGCCATGCATGAGAAGCGCTCCGTAAAGGATTGCTGTGACCGGGCTTCCAGGAATACCTAAAGTGAAAAGTGGGATCATGGCACCGCCGCAGGCTGCGTTGTTTGCGGCCTCAGAGGCAGCAATTCCGACAATGGAACCTTTTCCGTATTCTTCCGGATTTTTAGAAGTCCGTTTGGAAAGACCATAACTGATCCATGCGGCGATGGAACAGCCGGCAGCAGGGATAAATCCGATAAATGCACCGATAACAGAACTTTTTAACATGGTAGGAGTTAATAGACCGGCATTGCCTTTTTCCCAACGCTTTCCCTTTAAGGCAGCTGCCGGGTCGTCAACAATGGTTGCACCGGTTCCTGTCATCAGCTTTTCAACGAGGATGAGAACCTGGGAGATTGAGAATAATCCGATCAGGATCGGTGTGGAGTCAAGACCATCCTCAAGCCAGAGCTGTCCGAACGTGAATCGAGACACACCGCTGATGGAGTCCATGCCGATGCAGCCGATCAGAAGACCTAACAGAGCGGCGAAGATTCCTTTTGCCTGGTTATCTCCCGTGAGTCCGGCAACGACGAGAACACCGAAGCAGGCAACGAGGAAATACTCAAGGCAGGAGAACATCTGACTGATTCTTCCGAGTGCCGGGGCAAATAAGATCAGGCAGATGGCACCAATGATACCACCGACAACGGATGCGATGGTTACGACGGACACGGCCTCCATGCCGCGGCCTTTTTTCGTCATTTCATAGCCATCCTGTGTGGTCGCCGCAGATGCCGCGGTACCTGGTGTATGGCACAAAACAGCAGTGATGGATCCGCCGTACACACCGGTTGTGTACATTGCGGTCATCATGACAAGGGCAGCTGTGGGGCTCATGGAAAATGAGATCGGCAGCAGCAGGGCAATACCGACGGACGGTCCCAATCCGGGAATAATTCCGATGATCATTCCGCCTACAACACCGACGAGCAGTCCGAGAAAGACATCGATGGAGAGGAACGAACTCAATGCGAGTGATAAATATTCAGCCATTTTATAAGCTCCTTTCCTTAAATATAACGGAACAGCTGTCCGAGAATGCCGACTTTATAGATCGGGAGATGAAGAATGATAACGAAAACAACATAACAGATCAGGGTGTAGAGAACGGTGATCACAATGTTTACTTTCCAGGACTTCAGCTTTAAATATTTCATGGAAAGCAGCATAAAGATCGGTGTCGCGATCCAGTATGTGATATAGCGGAAGCCAAGGAAATAGATAAAAATAAAAAACATGAACAGGAATGCGTATTTACTGCTCTTTATAGTCATGGAGTAGTGGAAATCCCCATCCTGCTCCTTGGTGAGCCGGAGACCTTTCAGAATAATAAATACAGAACATAATCCCATTAACAGGGACAGAGTGATCGGAAGATAGGAAGCCTGTCCAGGAATCTGTACCGCAGTAAAGAACACTGCGATACAGAAGATAAGAAGAACGGTTCCTACCCATACGTCGCGATGAAACTTTTTTGCCATATGGATAAACTCCTTTTCTTATGTGGGAATGATCAGTTACTGTACGTTCCAGATCATTTTTCTGGTTTCAACCTGGCTCTCAAGAAGTTCTTTGAAGTCCTCACCGGAGGTATTGTCGAGCTGAAGACCAAGAGCAGCCATATTTTCGATATAGTCAGGATCTTCCATTGCTTTTAATAATGCGTCAGTGGTCGTGTCGACGATATCCTGTGGAACACCATTCGGATAGAAGTATCCGCGAGCTGCGAATGCGACAAAGTCTTCACCGGTTGCCTCTTTGATCGTAGGAACATCAGGTATGAAGTCACTGCGTTCGTCGGAAAAAATGCATGCAACCTTCATCTCACCAGACTGATAGGAAGCCATGACATCAGAGATGGATGCAAAAAAGATATCTGTGTCACCGGATAAGAACATTCCGCGGCTGTCGGAAGCTCCGTCTACCGGAACAACGGTGATCTGGGTTCCGAAGGTCTTGTTGAACCATTCAGCAGTTGTTGCGTCTCCGTCGGTAATTCCTGTTGCCTGGGCGGAAACGAGAACAGGATTGGATTTGGCGTACTCGATAAAGCTGTTAATATCGGAGAACCGTGTGTCATTAGAACGGATCGCCATGACATTGTAGTCGAGAGCCTGGTTTGCAAGGACAGTGACGTCATCGAGATTATATTTTCTAGGGTTATCCGGATCAAGCTCACCCATCGCATAGTTATGGTTGATCAGACCGATCGTATAACCGTCTTTGTAATCGCCCTGGATCAGATCGGTCCATGCGACCCATCCGCCAGATCCTGTCTGGTTTTCAACGACAACATTGACTCCCATTACTTTAGAAAGAGCCTGTGCAAGATTGCGGGCACCAATGTCGGTTCCGCCGCCGGCTGAGAACGGGCAGACGAGAGTGATCGTTTCGCTTGGGAAAGAACCATCGTTTTTGGCGGCTGCAGTATCAGTGGAATCAGCAGATTTTGTTGTGGTGTCTGTTGTCTGCTGGCTGGAAGCTTGGCATGCGCTAAGAGATAATGCTAAAGCTCCTGCGGTCACAAGTGCAAATATTTTTTTCATGTGAGATCCTCCTTTTATAGTAGAACTAAAAAATTTTGTCGTCATAATAGACTGGTCCAGCAAGAAACGCGTTTGCTTTTGTTACATTCATTCTAGTGAATTTTATGTCAGAAAACAAACAGCTTTTCCGTGTTATATCACAATATAATGACTGTAAAATGGATAAAAAAGAAAAAAATGAACAAAAAACATACCGAATTACAACTGAATGATTGTGAATAAAAGAACAAAACTTGTTAGACATTTGTAATCTGAATTCTTATACTGGCATCGAAAACAAAAACGTGAACGGCTAAAGGAGGTCGCTATATGATGACAAAGAAAGAGAGAATTCAGGCAGCTATTGCAGGGGAAAAACCGGACAAACTTCCATATTCATTCTGGACCCATCTTCCGGGAATCGATCTGAATCCGGAACTTTTAGCGGAAAAGACATATGAGTTTTATAAAAAGTATGATATCGACTTTATAAAGACTATGAATAACGGAATGTACGCCATCGAAGACTTCGGTTGTGAGATTGATTATTCAGATATTGCGAAAGGCGGAGTGGCGAAAGTCACAAAAACACCGATCCACGAAGCGAAGGACTGGTATGAACTGAAACCGTGTTCTGTAAAGGAAGGAAGTCTTGCGAGAGAATTAAAAGGATTGAAACTTGTTCTCGATAAGGTAAAGAATGAGGATGTGCCAGTCATTTTCACGATATTCAGCCCGTTGACAACAGCGAATAAATTGTCCGGAAATACACTTCTTCAGTATCTGGAAAATGGTGACGGGGATGCAGTTCATCATGCGCTGAAAGTGATTACGGAGACGACCTGCAATATGGCTCGGGCAGCGCTGGAAGCCGGTGCGGACGGAATCTTCTTTGCGGCGCAGAGCAGTACTTATAATTTTATGACTGCAGAACAGTATAAGGAATTTGGCGTTCCTTATGACTTGGAGGTCCTGAATGCGGCGAAAGATGGATGGATGAACACACTGCATGCCCATGGAAGTAATATCATGATGGAAATATTGAAGGATTATCCGGTACAGGTCTTCAACTGGCATGCATGGGAGACATATCCGTCAGTGGATGAGGCGGCGCTTGAGTCTGGAAAATGCCTTATGGGCGGACTAAACCGCACCGATATCACAAAAGATGACCGCAATGCCATCCATCATCAGATTTATGAGTGTTTTAAACTGATGGGTGGCTGCGGTCAGATCTTAACACCGGGTTGTGTGATCCGCTATCCGTTAAATGAGGAAACTTTAAAATTTATCCGCAAAGCGAAAGATGATGTGGAGGCGAAGATCCATCCGATCTACGCTTAGCAGGAAAACTTTTCCTGTGCCATCCGGATGAATTCATCGGCGGCTCGGCTGAGATAGTGGTCTTTCATGTAAGCGATTGTGATCGGCCGGTAGCCCGCCGGATAGTTTAACGGAAAGACAGACACCTGTTCTTTCCAGTCGAAGGAATTCCAGAATGTCATACGGCGGCTGACGAAGATTTCGGGAAGCACGATGGCACCGATTCCGGAAGAACAGAGGGAAACCATGGTGGACATACTGGTGGTCTCGAGGAGGATTTCCGGTTCAATGTTGTAGCTTTCACAACATTTTTCAAACATTTCGCCCAGCCATGTCTGTTTCGGCATTTTGATAAACGGGCAGTCGGCAAAAATGTTGAAACTTTGAACAGAACCCGGAATCAAAGTGGAGTCTATCTTCAGATAGCGCGGCAAAAATGAGTTTGGAATAACGCAGACGAGAGATTCTGTATGGAGCAGTTCCTCGTGTACTTTTTCTGGATCATTGATCGCAAAACCGATGCAGAGATCTGCCCGTCCTTCAAACAATGCCTGGTTGATCTCTTTTGTTGTACCTTCTACAAGATTTAGTTTGATCTGGGGAAAGGCAGAGCGGAATTCTGGAAGTATCTTTGGAAGCATGACAGCTCCGCGGGAGGTACTGATTCCGAGAGTCAGTTCACCTTTTCGGAAGTCCCGGATATCCTGCATGCTTTTTTCAATCTGTTCTTTCTGATGAAGCAGAACCTTGGAACTTGCATAGAGGGATTTTCCGGCTTCGGTGAGTGTAATCGGTTGGGTACGGTTAAAAAGGATCACACCGAATTCGTTTTCCAGGCGGGAAATGTGGTTGCTGAGGGATTGCTGGGATATAAATAAACGCTTGGCAGCATTTGTGAAACTGAGTTCTTCAGCGGCCACGCGAAAGTAGTAGAGATTTAAAAAGTTCATAGTGTGCTCCTTAAATTTTTTCTGCAGTAACATTGATGAAATATATGAATTATTATAGCAAAAATAATCGAAAAAGAAAGAACAGAAGGAGAAAAAGCGCTAAGAAACTGTTAAAAATATCATGAGGAAAAATAAAAAATGGACCAGAAATTATACACAAACCATCTTGAAATATTAAAAGACGAACTGATTATGGCGCTCGGCTGCACGGAACCGATCGCAATCGCCTACGCGGCAGCAAAAGCGCGGAAACTGTTAGGTCAGATGCCGGAGAAATGCGTAGTGTCCTGCAGCGGAAATATCGTTAAAAATGTCATGGGAGTGACGGTACCGAACTCCGGCGGATTAAAAGGAATCGATGTGGCAGCAGTACTGGGAATCGTGGGCGGAGATCCAGATATGGATCTGGCAGTGCTTGAGAGTGTGACAAAAGAGGATCAGGAGAAGACAAAAGAGCTTTTAAATCAGAAATTTTGTACCTGTAAACTGATCGAAGGCGTGGCGACTCTTTACATTGTAGTGGAACTGCGCGCCGGAGAGCATACGGCGCTGGTCGAGATTCAGAAGACCCATAAAAATATCACCCGGATGGAAAAAGATGGGATGAGTGTTCTGAAAAAGACTGAGGCAGATGAGGAAAATGGTCATAAGGCAGGTGACAAACAGCTTCTCACAGTGAAAAATATTCTGGAGTTTGCGGATAAAGTAAAAATTGAGGATGTTGAAGAGATCCTGAATCGCCAGATCGAGTGCAATATGGCGATCTGCCGGGAAGGCCTGGAACATCCGTATGGAGCAGAGGTTGGAAGAATCCTGATCGACGGAAACGAAAAGCCGACGGTGGGTCTGAAGGCACGTGCATTTGCGGCCGCAGGTTCGGATGCCAGAATGAACGGCTGTCCGATGCCGGTGGTCATCAATTCCGGAAGTGGTAATCAGGGGATCACGGTCAGCGTGCCGGTCATTGTTTACGCGAAGGAGAAAAACATCGAAAAAGAAAAACTTTTGCGTGGACTTGTAGTTTCGAATCTGATCGCAGTTCATCAGAAAAAATATATCGGAAGTCTGTCTGCATACTGTGGCGTTGTGAGTGCCGCATGCGGAGCAGCCTGTGGTATCTGCTACATGCTTGGATATCCATATGAAGTGGTCTGTGAGACAATTACCAACACCATCGCAACTGTTGGAGGTATGGTGTGTGATGGCGCGAAATCATCCTGCGCAGCTAAAATTTCGACAGCCCTTCAAACTGCGCTTCTTGGAATGAAAATGGGATTACATGACAGGGCATTCCAGCCAGGTGAAGGTCTGGTGGAGGATGATGTTGAAGAAACAATCCGAAGTATCGGACGCATGGGACGAGATGGTATGCACTCCACGGATTTGGAAATTTTGAATATTATGCTTGGAAATTAAAAAAGAGGATCTGCCAGCGGACATTGACTTCTGGTAGATCCTCTTTTTTATGAAAAGTCTGATCCCTCAGCTATGCTGAGGAGAATGGAATCAGTGCAGATAGTAATAGTATATGCGATACCGTTCTTTGGGACGGGTAGTTCGGACTTCCGGGTGAGGACGCGGACGGCGTTCTCTCCGCGGTACAGTTCCTGCGGAGTGTCGGAAAAGACGAGATCATCGACCTGACCGGAAAGGAAGTCGTTGTCATCGGCGGCGGAAACGTGTCCATGGATGCAGTCCGCACGGCAAAACGACTTGGAGCGAAGAAAGTCAGCATTTTATATAGAAGACGGAGAAACGATATGACGGCGCTGCCGGGTGAGATCGAGGGCGCGATCGCGGAGGGGATCGAGATCGTGACCTTAAAGGCTCCAGCGTCCTTAAATGTCGGGGAAGACCACAAGATCCATGGCATCTACGCGACCCCGCAGATGATCAGCGCGATCAGGGACGGCCGCGCCAGCGTGAAGCCGACCGGAGAGCCGGATGTCTACATTCCATGTGATGTCCTGATCAAGGCGATCGGACAGGATATCGAGTCCGGACATTTCGAGAAAGCCGGGATCCCGGTATCCCGCGGAAAGATCGTGACCTTAAAGAGCGGTGCATTTGAAAACATGCCTGGCGTATTCGCGGGCGGCGACTGCTCCAGCGG
>NZ_QWGJ01000018.1:0-49048 GCF_003435225.1 Clostridium sp. AF28-12
GCTCAAGGTAGGATTTATACCGCCCTTACGGGCGCACTGGGCTTCACAAAAAATCTCGTCTTGCCGCTGCCGCTTCCCCCGATAACAAGGATATTTTTATTCCTTGCATACTTCGGCTGCTTCGGGCGGCTGTTCATGGTAAGCCGTTCCGTCTGTGTCAGAAGCACGTTATTTTGAAATACCGGGTCGGTGTAGGGCTTAATATCTTCGGCAGTTCCCCAACGGGCAGAGCCGTATTCGATACCTTTCCGGTATTTCTTCGCGTTCTTGCCTTTTACATAGACAATCAGCCGGATAAGCACCGCGCCTAAAATTCCTATCAGTAAATCCATAGGGGCAAGGCTCGGAAGCGGGTTTGAAAAAGCCATAGAAAAGCCCTCCCCAAGCGACAGCACCTTGCCGGACAGGTCAGCTCCCGGCGCAAGGCGTACCGCCTGCCCGACTTTATCAAAGAGATACACAAAGAGCAGATAGGGAATGTTGGGAAGCAGCAGCTTTTTCCAGTTGATAGCGTTCATCTTGCAATCCCCCTGTCTTTGTTTTTTACTTTGTCCCGCTGTGCGTTCAAAGCCGCCGCCTTTTCTTTGAGGGAAACAATCAGCTTTCGGATAGAGGGCTTTTGTTCCTGCGTCAGCTTCTTTGCGGAAAACTCCTTGAAAGCTGCGGTCAGTGCGTCCGCGTCCCGTCCCTTGAAGAAAACAAGATAGCGGGGCGGGATTTCGGTGCTGTCTTTCTTTAGGGCAAAGTCAATCCCGTACTTTTTCGCCGTACTCTCAAAGGCTTTGATATTGTCCTTTGTGATTTCAATGTTGGAAACGCCCGCGTTCTGCTTCATAAGCTGCTTTAGGGTCTGTTTGCCATGCGGGATTTTCTGTCTGTCATGCTGCTTTTTCATCTGTGCAAGCAGGGCTTTCATAGCCTTTTGGAGCTGCTGTGCCGTCAGTTTCCCGGTTTTGATGTAAAGGGCTATGGTCTTTTCGTTGGTTTCCTCCTGCAATGGGTGTCCTCCTTTCATGTTCTATGGTGGTATGCCCGCCGCCGGGAAGCGGGGCGGGCATGAAAAAAGAGCGTCCGTTTTCACGCCGCCCTGTTAAATCCGTACCCGCAGCCCGGAAAGGTCTGCCGCCCGAATACCCACAAGATACCAGTTGTCCCCGTACTCCATACGGGTAGGCTTCCATTTGCCCCGCACAAAGACCTCCATGCAGTCGCCGCAATGTAAGCCCCCGTAGTAGTCGTTTACGTCAAAGCGAATGTCGTAGCGGTCAGCGGTTTCATCAAAAATCAAAGCTCCTGTTTTCTGTGTCATAATCAAATCCTCCTTTGGGTTGGTTTACAGGCTTTCGCCCTCGTTGCAGGTGTAATCGGGTATGCCGGATTTTTTCGGTTTCCCATAAAAAGTACCATCTGCCATATCGTGAGATACAAGGGACGTGTAATAGCTGCCAATCGTAGACGGGGCATTGAAAAGGGCAGCTTTCATGTACTGCTTGATGTTGCGGATTTTGGTGGTGTTTTCCTGCATACAGTCAAGTACAAAGCGGATATGTTCGCTGTTCAGTTTCATAAACCTTGCTTTTACAAGCTCTGCCGGGTAGTCGTCCCCGGCGATACGGATTGTTTTTCGTTTGGTGCAGACGGTTTCAAGAATAAGGGCAAGGATTTCCTCTATCCTGTCCCGGTCAAGGTATCTGTCCTGTATCAGATAGTCGTACTCAATATTGTCCTTGATGATTTCCTCATACACGCTGTATGCGTCTGTCGCTTCCTTTCGCTTCCGTTCCGGCGGCTGTGCCGCGTCCTCTAAGGGAGAGGGATTTAGGGAATGGAAAGGAATGGAATGGGTACTTGATACATCTGTATTTAATTTTTCTTTTTTGGGTAAGTTAGTTTTTAATAGTTCTTTATTTAATTGCGTTGGATTTTCCGACGTCGGGTTATCCGGTGTCGGATTTTCCAATATCGGCTTATCCGCTGTTGGATTTTCCAATACCGGACAATCCAATGCTAGGGGCTGTGGCTGTTCGTAAATGGTGTACTCGATAGCGGTCATTTTGCCTTTCTCGTCGCGTCCCTGCCGCCTTGTGATATATCCGGCTTTTTCAAGCTCCCATACAGCGGTGCGGATAGCGTCGATACTTTCCCGGTTGATAAGGGACAGCCCTGCAAGGGTGTAGTCCCAATCTTCGGGAAGTGAGAGCATTTGCGACAACAAGCCCTTTGCCTTTAGGGAAAGTTCCTTGTTGCGTAAATGGTGGTTGCTCATAACCGTATAACCTTTGTTCTTTTCCACGCGGAAAACTGCCATAGCTTCATCACTCCTTTGGTTGGATTTGTCACGCAGTAGAAACGCGGTTTTGAGGGAAAAGGTATCAACCCTTGCATTTCTCATTTCCGCGCTCTAAGAGCCGCATAAATCAAGGCTTCATTTGCCCTTACTGCGTAACATGAGGGCATAAAAAAGCAGCGTTCCTGTTCTCCAGTGTAGGAGTGAGAAACGCCGCCTTATAGGTGGTGTTATTTTATTTTTTCTTTTCGACGTGCCGCGTAAGGTGGTGTAGCGGTCTATCCGGCAGCCCGCAGGTGCTTTTTGCATATCAAGGCTCAATCCGTTAAAAGTAGTAAATGAGTAGTAAAATCAATTTGCAAACCTGCGAATATGCCCGTAAATCAAGCATTTTTCAAGACAATCAACTAATTTAACAATAAATTTAGTAAGTATTAGAGAATTCAAAAAAATTCAAGGTTTAAATTTATTCTTGTGATGCCACAGTACTGTATTTAAATGGTTCTGTGGCATTGTCACATTCATCTAAGGGAAGCAGTTTTTATGCTTCAACATAAAAATTTCTTTAAAAAGTGTAGAAAATTTATCTGAATAGTTATTTATGACTTTTGATGTGATATACCTTGACAGAAATGCCTTATTATGGTATATATTTAGATATACTAAATATTATGGAGATAGAAATTGACAGAAAGCGATGTTAAGCAAATAAAAAAAGGGATATTAAAAATTCTCATACTTAAATTATTACAACAAGAAAAAAAGTATGGATACGAACTATTAGTGGAAATGTCCCAAAAAAGTAAAGGCTTTTTTAAAGTTAAAGAAGGAACATTGTATCCGATTCTATATAAGCTAGAAGAAGATGGTTTAGTAATAAGTGAATGGGAAATTCCACATGATAAAATGAGGGTCAAAAAATATTATTCTATAACGCAGAAAGGAAAAGATGAACTCAAAGAACTAATAGTGTTTTGGAATTTACTTTCTACAAAAGTACAAGATTTTTTGTTAGAGGATAATGAGTATGAAGAATGAATTAAAACGCTACATTAAGGAAATTAATAAGGGGTTGCACCTACCTCATAAAATGAAAAAACGCATAACAACGGAATTATTGTCAGAGATTTACGGCAGGATAGATGATGGAGAGGAGCTAAATTCCGTTCTAACATCTATTGGTACTCCTCAAGAATTGGTTGAAGAATTGGAAGCAAATTATGAACATGAATATGTACAGTTTAAAAAAGGAAACATTTTAAAATTAACTATTTATTCCATAATTGCTTTTGGTATTTCTGCACTTATCATATATTCAGCAATAGTTATCATTTATCCTCAGTTTATTCTTCCCACTATAATAGGTGGAGCCAACGGAAGTACCGCTGTTTTTATCGCATACAAATGGTCTGCAAAAGAATTGATTGGTGGATTAATTATACAAATAATTATACTTATTTTTGTGTTATCACGAATTGTTCGGATATTCACGTTACTTAAAAATAAAAAGGGTGTGCCAAGGAAAAGGAGGAAGATGTTATGAAATTAAGAAGAGCAGTGAGTTTATTGATGTCCGTGTGTCTGCTGGTAGGCGCAAATTGTGTATCGAGTTTCGCAAGTGACGCTGATACTTCTGAAACGGCTACAATTCGTGTTTATGACAAAAATACAGCTGATATTCGTATGGCGAACAATGATCGGATATTGCTGGATACATGGACGGTAAGTATTTCTGCAGATGGTTCTGTAAAAGAAGTCAATGCTAAATAGGCTCGAATTGATGATCCTGTCGTTGCAACTTTTAATTACTACTATGATGGGATTAATAGCAATGATGAGCCTCAATATACTGTAACAATGGAGGCAGTGGGACAAATAAAAATCAAAAAATCAAAGTTACAGACGAAAGCAGAAGGAGTATCTACATGGGCGAGTAATACAGAAAGCCATAATTCCTATGTAGCGTCAAATTCTATTACTTATAGCTATACCAGCAACCCTCCATCTGAGCCTGCCGCGTATCGGACAGCCACTACACAAAGACCATCCAGTTTCAGGACATCAACTATCAGCTCTCCCAAAACGAAGATAAGACGGCAATCTTTGATGGTTGGTGTGATTTCCTCAATTATTTTGACAGCTCGATTCATTTCCAGCTGTCTTTTTTGAACCTTGCGGCATCGGAGGAGACCTTTGCTAACTCCATTTCAATCCCGCACAAAGGTTATTCCAGCGTCTTTCCATTCCTTAAGATGGGCGCGGACTGCTGCCTCGCAGACACCATCTTTATGAAGTGCCACTGCTGCTTTATAATTGATTCCGTCCATGATTACATGGGCATGACATTCTCCGAATATTGCTTTCGCCTTCTTTTTCTATCTGTTTTTCCAGTTATGCATTTTTTTCAAAAGAAATAAAGACAAGGGAACTGATGAACAACATATACGGGTAAAACAACCTTGGCAGAATATCAAATGCACTGACTGTCTCACCCAGGCCGGAAGCCGATGAGATGGCAACCAGCATCTGTGCTCCATAAGGAAGAATTCCCTGAAAGATACAGGAAAATGTATCCAGAATAGATGCTGCTTTCTTATTGCTGATTCCGTAGTTTCCTGACATTTCTTTTGCAATTGGATTTGCCATAACAATTGCGACTGTATTATTCGCCGTTGCAATATCCATCAGACCTACCAACAGACCCATGCCAAGGAGTCCGCCTTTTCTCCCTTTAAACACTTTTTTTATCCAATATAGCAGAGCAGCAAATCCACCATATTCTTTGATCAGTGCACAGATAGACGCTACCAGAATGGCAACCATGCTGGTTTCAAACATGCCTGCTGCCCCGTCTCCCATATTTCCAAGCAAATCCGTCGGCACGATCATCCCTGTCGCAATCATGATGATGGAGCCACTTATGATTCCTGTAATCAGTACCAGGAACACATTTAAGCCAAGAATGCCTCCCGCCAGTACCAGTATATAAGGAATGGCCTGTATCAGATGATATTCTTCCTGCACAACTCCGCCACTGTAATTTTTCACAGACAGATTGTAAATAATCACCAGACTGACAATTGCTGCCGGAAGTGCAATGAAGAAATTTTCCTTAAATTTATCTGTCATCTTACAACCCTGTCCATTACATGCGGCAATTGTCGTATCAGAGATAAAGGACAGATTATCCCCAAACATTGCACCCCCCATGACTGTCGCAATACAAAGCGGCAGGTCAAACCCCGATGCTCGCGACACGGCTATTCCAATCGGAGTAATTAAAGTAATGGTTCCTACGGAAGTCCCCATTGCAAGTGATACAAAACAACTTACTACAAAAAGCACCACAACCGCAAACTGAGGCGGTATCAGTGACAGAATAAAATATGCCACACTGTTTGCTGATGTTCTTCCAACAACACCCACAAAAATTCCAGCCAGCATAAATATAATGATCATGGTAATAATGTTCGGATCGCTGATTCCAACTCCCATTATTTTCAGTTTATCATTCAGGCTTAATTTCCGGTTTTGCAGACATGCAACAAGCAGTGCAAGCAAAAATATAATCACAACAGGAATTTTGTAAAATCCCATCTCGATATTCAGGCCATATTCAAACAGAATTCCCAGTCCCAGATATAAAACCACAAACACCGCGATAGGCAATAAGGCTTTTGCGTTTCTTTTTTCCATTTCTTAATCCCTCTCTACCCCTTTTATTTATCCCAAACTATACCATGCCATGATACCGCAAATGCCTTAAAAAATCAATGACTCTACTTCCAGTGAATCACTGCTTCCACCGAATCCGTATACTGATCATCAGTGATGGACTTGTAACGGGAGCCGTCATACCAGTCGGTGAAACCGTTGTCAATTTTGTAAATATTTCCAGTTTCAGTGTCCACGATGCGCTCGTAACCCAGGGTAGCGTCACTCTGTTTCTGGCTCATAATATCCTGGCTCCGGTTCCGGTTTTCCCAGGAAGACATGATGCTGTCGGACATCTCACTGGCTGACTGGCTGAGAGACTGGGAGGTAGAGGCCGCCTGATTGCTCTGGGACATGGCAAAGCTCTGGAACTCCGGCGTATAATTAAGACTGCTGAGAACTTTATTCAAAGTAGGCTGCCAGTCCTGAAAGGTTCCCTTTTCTGCACTGAGGACTGTCAGATTATAGACAGAATAATATCCCATTCCCGTGCCCATGGCAAAGGGAACCACATCCGCCGTGAACATTCATTCTCCCGTTGTGCCATTCTGTGTAAAATCCGCCCGAAGAATGGAGGGGGAAATAGCAACGCTGCTCATTCCCTGAGTACTTTCAAAGCTCTCTGTCACAGAAAAATCTGCAATGTACGGTGTCTGAATATCCGCATAGTCAGCGGTTGCATTCATTGCGTCTGCAAACTGTGGGAATATTTCAAAGACTCCCTGTGTCGGTACATTCGTAAGAATGGGACATTTTCCAAACAAATCACTGGAAAGCGCCATCATCGCCCGGGAAATTTCATCTGAAAATAATGGTTCCATTTTTAGCATAAAGAAAATCTGATTTACCGGATTCTCCGGATCAAAAACATGAATTGCATGAAATATACCGGTGTACATGGCAGAAGATTTCACGCTCCAGCCTTCCGGAATATTCATACTGAATTCTGTACAGCTATAAGGCACCAGCTCCTGAGCAGACGCCAGCGGAACGACTGTCCAGCTGTCCTCTACCGATGCTGCTGTGCTGGAGGCTGTTTGCTCACCCTCTTCTTCATCCGGTGCAGTCACAGCTGCTACGCTTCCTGGCCGTTCAAATACCATCTCTGTATCGGCATTTGCCAGCATCAGCACACCGTCCTCCAGGAGATCCAGAGTCATGGCAGTTCCCATCTCTTCCAGATCCTCCTTGCCGACAGTCATACCGTTATAGGTCACGCTCACAAGCTCCCATGTTCCTGCCGCAGTGTCTGCGGCAGCAGTCGTTACAGTATCCACTGCGGCATCCGTTCCCACATTTGATACGCCCTGTCGGCGTTGCTGCGAAAATGCGGTTGCCACAGGAAAGGACAAGCACATTTGAAGCAGCAGGAAAACAGGGCTGTGATTGTGTGGCGTAGAGCCGCAAGCGCAGGGGCTGGTTTCGTCAGCAAACAGGGCGTATATGAAAACCCCCGTCCCTCGTCCTACGCCGAACTTGTGGACACACTCCCGCAAAAATTGAAATGATCGAGAAGCCATTTTAGGGCTTTCCCGCCTGGATTACCCATCAGCAAAGGCGGGTGGTACTGTCAACGGCGGCGCAATTTTTGCGCCGTTCATCTTGACCGTTGACTGGCTCGGCTGACTTTGCTATGTTATAGCTTCAAAGCATTTTGGGGACATTTTTCCACGCATTTCATGCACAAAATACATTCTGTTGCGTTTTTCTTATTTCGGGAATTGCATGGAACTTCTACATTCATTGGACATATCTTTTCACACTTTCCGCACGAAATACATTTCTTCTTGTCGACTTTGATGCGAAAAAGCGAAAAATAACTCATCGGTTTCAAAAAAACTGTAATTGGGCAAATATATTTGCAAAAAGCTCTGTTATCTTTACATTTGTAGGCTATAGCAATTCCAACGACATAGTAGAGAATATTTCCAATGATGAAGCTCCGCCACATAATTTCCTCTTTGTTTGGGACTTTAAGAATAAAGAGCAGACTCACAAATACGAGAGAAGCTCCGAAAACAAAATAGCGGATCATTCCCCATTGCTTGCGTGGACTGGAAGGTTCCTTGAACGGAAGCAAATCTAAAACCATTGCTGTCCAACAAGCATAACCACACCACCCACGCCCAAATAGCAAAGGACCAAATATTTTTGCAACAACATAATGAATTGTAGCGGCTTCAAATACACCGAGGAAAAGATAATACCAGAAGCCCTCTATCTGCATATTTTCTCGACAAAGAAACCCCAGATACACAATCATATACAGACCAACAGCAAATTGTACTACATTCCGGGCATATTTTTTCTTCTTCCCATATAATACCAATCCAACAGCAATCGCAGTGCCAATATACGAGAAATTGAAAAGATAGAATATATTATCTAACGCAAACCATAATGTCACCGCAATCACTTCAAAAACGAGCCGCATAACAAACGGCGGTAAATATTTTCTAATCATCATTTGATTCCTCCGCTTGTTCCATCATCTTTTTTGCAAGTGTTTGAAACTGCTTGATGGTTTCCTCGTCCATCGGAAGAAGCTGCCCAATCTGTCCGGCAATCATAGCAGTTACATCGTCTATACTGTTTTTTAACAGATTGACATTGCACTCTTGCACGCCGGTCAGGTTGGATACGCTTTTTTGTACCCTAGCTTGGCAGGCCGCAAAAGTCATGCCTGTGACATTGTACTTTTCCTGCATATTGAAACCTTCTTCTCTGGAAAGTAGAATACAAATACGGGGTATAGGTCTCTCCGGTTCTCAGTATAGTCCCGCAAGGAGGTTCTGTATTTCCCGTTCAGAAGAATTTTTGTCCCAAATGGAAGCGTTTCTGAAAGTCGATCCGTCATAAACGCTGCAAGGGCATCCCTTCCAACTTCATGTGATATTGTTCCAGCACATCTTTCAGCGTGATCTCTTGCATTCTTTGTTCCGCTGTTTTTTGAATGTCCAAGTAAAAATCCCGCAGCACCAGTTGGATATTTACACCCACGCCACAGGCAGGATTGGTGTGGATGTCCTGATGGAGCAGAGGTTTGTTGCCCTCTACTGCCCGATAGGCATCCAGCATAGTGATTTTCTCCGGCTCACGAGCCAGGGCAGGCCGGGGATGTCCCTTCACGCTGATCAGCAGCCCTCCTTTCCGCAAGGCGGACATGAGCTGGCGCACATAGGCGGGATTGGTTTGAACGCTCTCTGCCAGCTTGTTGCTGGTCAGGTCGCAGTCTGGGTACAGAGCAATAAAAGCCAGAATATGAACAGCATCGCTAAGGCGGGTGGGATATTTCATGGACTGATCTCCTTTTTTCTTTGATGTTATTTTTATTATAACAGCATATTGACAGCAGCGCAAGAGGATGCTAAAATGATTTGAAGTAAGAATAAAAATAACACCAACCTGAAAGGAATGGCGACAATGAACTTCTATGATGATTTGGTCATGCAGACCCAGATGAATTATTCCAAGTACCATCCTATCTATGCTTCCGGCAGTACGCCTTATCAGCTGACTGACAAAAAGCCGCTGCCGTATAGCGAACAGATCAATCGGTTGGTACAGGAGGTAAAGGAAGCTGACTGTGTGGTAGTGGGCGGAGCCTCCGGCCTGTCCGCTGCCGGTGGCGGAGACTTTTACTACGAGGACAACGACTCCTACCGGAAATACTTCCGGCCTTTTGCGGAGAAGTACCACTTCAAAGGTGCTTTTGCAGGGATGATGCACCCCTGGGAGACCCGGGAAGAGTATTGGGGGTATCTTGCCGCCTTCCTTCACACCACCCAGACCGCACCTGTGCGTCATCCCTATCTGGATCTAGACGCTTTGCTGAAAGGCAAGGACTTCTTCATCCTCACCACCAACCAGGATACCCAGTTTGTCAAACTCTACCCGGAGGAGAAGGTGGCGGAAATCCAGGGAGATCACCGGTTCTTCCAGTGTGCTGCCTGCTGCACCGATGACACCTGGGATGCGGTAAAGCCAGTGGCTGATATGGTGGCCGCTATGGGGGATGGCACGAAGATTCCCACGGATCTCATTCCCCGATGCCCCCACTGCGGCGGTGAGGCATTCCCCTGGGTGCGAGGATATGGGAATTTCCTGCAAGGAAAGAAATATGAAGAACAGTACGAGAAGATTTCTCGCTATGTACTGGAACACAAAGACAGCAAAATTCTGTTCCTGGAGTTGGGCGTTGGTCGAATGACTCCCATGTTTATCCAGGAGCCTTTCTGGAACATGACCCTCAGCTTTCCCCATGCTCGGTATATTGCTGTCAACGACAAATATGACTTCCTGCCCAAGCAGTTGGAGGATAAGGGCATGACCATTGTGGCCGACATTGCTCAAGTGCTGCGGGATGCACGGAACACCATGAAAAGCGGAGATAACGATCAATGAGGGTTGGAAACCAAGCGGCGCTTCAGGAACTTGCCGAGCGTATTGCTCAAGCAGATGCCGTTGTGATCGGAGGCGGCTCCGGCCTGTCAAGCGCAGCTGGATACGACCACTACCATTGGTCCCCGGCACTTTCGGAGGCGTTGGCTCCCTTTCGGGAACAGTATGGATTTACCTCCCCACTGGCTGGATTCTACCATTGCTTTTCCAGCTATGGGGAACAGTGGGGATATTATAGTCAATATATCCGCTTCATGTGGGAGGCCCCCACGGGGCAGCCATATCTGGACCTGCAGGCGCTTGTTGCGGACAAACCTGCTTTTGTGTTGACCACGAATGTGGATCAGCAGTTTTTTCGGGTATTTCCCCAGAAACAAATTTGCGCCTTTCAGGGAGACTTTAGCTACTGCCAATGCAGTCAGCCCTGCCGGGATGATATTTGGGAAAACCGCGAGCTGGTGAAGGAGCTGACTGGTTGCTTGGCAGGTGTTCGCCTGCCGGAGGAAGCTGTTCCTCGCTGCCCGGATTGCGGGCGGGTGCTGGTGCCTTGGGTACGAGATGATACCTTCCTGGAGGGAACCTTCTGGCAGGATAGTCTGCACCGCTACCATAGATTCCTGCGACGCTGGATAATGGATCAGTCCGACAAAAAAGTCCTGCTGTTGGAACTTGGCGTGGGTGAGATGACGCCCAGTATCATCAAACTACCCTTCTGGGAACTTACTGCCAAAAACGAAAACGTCTTTTATGCATGTCTTAATCGAGAGTCATCTCATAGGCCAGAGCATCTGCGGGGACGCAGCCTGTATCTGCAAGGAGATTTGACGGAAACTCTAGCTGCCCTCCGGCAGGAGCGATCCATCGCAGCAACCATAAAATAGAAAGGGGCGAACGAATATGATAGATTGGAACCCTATTGCGGAAAAATTCAGAGAAGCGGACGCTATCTTGATCGGGGCCAGTAACGGCCTGTCCATCACCGAAGGATTGCATTTGTTTGCAGATAATGCAGCCTTTGATGAATTGTTTGGAGATTTCAAACAAAAATACGGATTACATTGTATTTTGCAGGGCATGATGGCTGGATGGCCCAGCGAGGAGGAAAAATGGGCCTTCTGGGCCCGGCTCGTCCATCATTACTGCGGGCAGTACCAGCCTACGCCGGTGATGAACGATTTGAAGGCCATTGTGGGAGAGAAAGATTACTTTGTCGTCACATCAAACGGAGAAGGTCACTTTGAACTGTGTGGCTTCGATCCGACGAAAATCTATGAGATTGAGGGCAACTGGTTTACGATGCAGTGTGCCCGCCCCTGCCACGACACCCTCTATCCTAGTCTGGAGGTGGCCGAAAAATTATCGGCTGCCGAACAGGGCGGCCATGTGCCTACAGAATTGGTGCCGCGCTGTCCCAAGTGCGGCGGTCCCATGGACATCCACATGGGTGCGGGTCGGAGAATGATTCCGGATACCGCTGCCCAGGCACGGTTCCAAAACTTTCTGAAAATCTACCACGGGAAGAAACTGGTGGTTTTGGAGCTGGGCATTGGCTGGCGCAATCAGCTGATCAAGGCCCCGATGATGCGCCTGGTGGCCAGCGAGCCAAACGCCACTTATGTGACCCTCAATCTTGGTGAGATCTACATTACGGACAATATCAAAGAAAAGTCCTTCGGTCTGGACGGGCGACTGGATGAGCTGCTGCCTGCTCTCCGGGAGGCGTGCGAGGCATGAAGTTTGTGGGGACCGTAATCATCTATGCCTATTTGCAGGCGGTGGGAGTTATCAACTCTCATGAATCAGGTTGCTTCCTGAATCCTTTGCAGCAGTAGAAAATGCAGAAAATAAAACGCCGGGAAGTTGACTCAAATTGTCAATGCCCCCCCGGCTATTATCTTTCAGATTAATATTGTTAGAATCATGGTATATATTTCATTCCCCATTGGGAAATGGCGTAAAAGACCGGCAACAGATCCCGTCCTTTCTCGGTGAGGGAGTATTCCACCCGTAGGGGCATTTCATTATATTGGATGCGCTGGATCAATTCATCCGATTCCAGCTCCTTCAGGGCGTTGGTCAGAGCTGTGTTGGTGATGGGCTTGAGAACTTTTTTCAGTTCCCCAAACCGCATGGGACACTTGATGCATAGTTCATAGAGAATTTGGAGTTTCCATTTGCCCTGCAGCATTTGAACCACCGGCGTGACCGGGCAGTTTCCATCATCGGTTAGAATGACACTGCCAACCTTTTCTTTGAATTCTTCATAAGTCATGATTGGATTTTTCCTCGTCTTTTGCAGTATATTTTTTGATACCAGGTACAAATAATTTGCGTACTTGAACAAAAATTGCTATTAGGTATAATAAATATATCACTAGTTGGCCGAGCAGTCAACGACTGAAATTTCTTAGAAAGGTCTGAATGACATGAAAGAACTGAACATTATGGAGGCTACTGTTCTGACCTCCCCCAATCCGCTGACACTGATCTGCTCTAAAAAGGAGGACGGTTCTACGAACCTGGCTCCCATTTGCTTTGTGTCTTACCTCTCCTTCAACCCACCCATGGTGGGCTTCGCCACTGGAAAACAGTCCCACACCGGTAAGCAGGTACGAGAGACCGGAAAGGTGATTGTCACCGTTCCTGGCGAGAGTCTTGCCCAGACGGTGATGGCCTGCGGAGCGTCTACCGGTGCCAAGACCGACAAGGTGGCCGCCAACAACATCGAGATGATGGCTGTGGAGGGCAGTGACATCCAGATTCCGGTGGATACTCGTCTGGCGATGGTGGCCACCCTGCAGCAGTCGGTGGAAGTTGGCGACCATATCCTGCACATCTGTCAGGTGGACAAGTTCCTGGGCGATGAGGACAAGAAGGGGCTGTATGCCTGGAACGGCTTCGGGAAAGTTGCGCCTGCGGCAGAAGGCTAAATCTCAAAACGGAAAGGAGGCGTTAGCGGTGGCTGTTTGTATTAAAGACTGTATTCAGAACATGAATCTGGTGATCGGCTGTACTATTGGTTGCAGCTACTGCTATGCCAGAAACAATGTCCGCCGGTTTCACATGATCGATAACTTTGAAAAGCCGGAGTTTTTTCCCAATAAGCTGCGGCTGATGGAGAAAAAGCGCCCACAGAATTTTCTGCTCACCGGCATGAGCGATTTTTCCCACTGGAAGCCAGAGTGGCGGGAACAGATATTTGCCAAGATGACTGAAAATCCGCAGCACCAATATCTGTTTTTGACCAAGCGACCGGAGGATATTGTGTTTTCCACTACCCTGGAGAATGCTTGGTTTGGTGTAACTGTTACCTCCAGCAAAGAGAAAAACCGTATCCGGACTTTGCGGGAGCATATCCATGGCGGACACTATCATGTGACCTTTGAACCTATGTTTGATGATGTTGGCATGGTAGACCTTACCGGAATTGAGTGGATCGTCATTGGGACTGAGACCGGACATAGGAAGGGCAAAGCCGTATCGAAACCGGAATGGGTGTGGAACCTGACACATCAGGCCCATGCGCTTGGCATCCCTGTATTCATGAAGGAAGATCTGCTTCCTATCATGGGAGAGGCACAGATGGTACAAGAATTTCCCCCGGCTTTTTACCGGGTATTGGAGGAACAGAAGACATGGCGGAAGTGAAAGATAGCAGCATTCTGATTCAGGATGTAGAAACCAAAAATATTATGACAAAATCCACCCTGCCGGTGGGCGGCTATTCCGTCAATCCTTATGTGGGCTGTACCCATAGTTGCAAATACTGCTACGCCTCGTTTATGAAGCGATTTACCGGGCACACCGAACCGTGGGGTACATTCCTGGATGTGAAGCATTGGCCGGCAATCAAAAATCCGCAAAAGTACAAAGGGCAGCGCGTAGTCATCGGTTCTGTGACCGATGGCTATCTGCCTCAGGAGGCTCAGTTTCAGAACACCCGAAAGCTTCTTGAGCAGCTTCGGGGCAGCGAGGCAGAAATTCTCATCTGCACCAAGTCAGACTTGGTAATCCGTGATATCGACCTTCTGAAAGAACTGGGAAAGGTCACGGTTTCCTGGTCGATCAATACGCTGGACGAGGATTTCAAAAACGATATGGACAATGCCGTCAGCATCAAGCGGCGGCTGGATGCCATGAAGCAGGTTTATGACGCAGGTATCCGCACCGTGTGCTTTATCGCACCGGTTTTTCCCGGTATCACGGATTTTGAGGCTATCTTCCATCAGGTCAGAAACCAATGCGACCTGATATGGCTAGAAAATCTAAACCTGCGAGGCGGATTCAAAAAAGACATCATGGACTATATTTGTAAAAAATATCCTGACTTGGTTCCGCTGTACGACGCTATCTACAACAAGAGAGACAGAAGCTACTTCCGTGGTTTGGAGGATCAAGCGGAACGGCTGGCGAAAGAAAACAGCTGTCCCTTCGTGGACAACGAGCTGCCCTACGGTCGGGCAGAGCCTGGGCACCCGGTCATTGTGGATTACTTTTACCATGAGGAAGTGCGTGGCTCGGAAAACACCGGGCGACGCAACCCCAAAAAATAATTTGTGAAATAAATGGGTTCTGACATGGAGCTGTGCTTCAATGTCAGAACCTTTTTTTCAGCCCATTTGGAGGTTTCTGTCCGCTTTACTAAACCGACATGAGCATAAACGACAGCGTCCCGGTTCATAATGATTGGGACGCTGCTTATTATATCATTGTATTATGCGAACTCATTCCTCGAACAGATACAGAAGATATCCGTAACCCTCTGCATTCATCTTTGCGTAAGGCACAAAGCGCAGGGCCGCACTGTTGATGCAGTAGCGCACGCCATTGGGGGACTCCGGATCGCCTGTGAAAGCGCGCTCTGTGCCGCTCTCCTGAGTAACACGGTACTGCTCCGCCGTCAGCTTGTCCCGGATGGATTCCGCCGCGGGCTTCTGATAGTCGCCCGGATCGATGCGCAGCCGGGAAAACAGCTCCATCTCCGCGCGCGGGATGTGGCAGTAGCCGTTCGGGTTCTTTTCGAGGTAGTTCTGGTGGTACTCCTCGGCGGGGTAATAGTTCTTGAGTGGACCTATCTCCACGAAGAACTTTTCACTGCGTCCCCGCTCGATCTCCGCGATGCGCTCCACCGTTTCCTTCGCGCTTTCGTTGGTGTAATAGACACCGGTCTGATACTGGCTGCCCCGGTCGTTGCCCTGCCGGTTCTCCACCGTGGGGTCGATCACATAGAAGTAGGCCAGCAGCAGGGCGTCGAGACTCACCTGTCCGGGGTCATACTCCACCCGCACGGTCTCCCGGAAACCGGTGTTCCCTTTGCAGACGGTCTTGTAATTGGCATCCGCCTCGCAGGTGCCGTTGGCATAGCCGCTCTCGGCATCAATGACGCCGGGGATGGACTGCATCAGCTGTTCCATGCCCCAGAAGCAGCCGCCCGCCAGATATATGACATTTTCCGTGGTATCCATATACATGCTTCCTTCACCAGACATATCAGAGGGCTGTCCGGTCATTTCCTTCTCGTCCGTTTTCTGCGGCATATTTTTCTGCCCGGCGGCGCAGCCGCTCAGCAGCAGTACCGCGGTGAGCAGAAGCGGCAATACTCTCCGATACATGGTGTATCCTCCTTCCTGAGAAGATAAATTCGTTTGTCAGCCCATATCGGCGGCAAGAGCCTGGTCGATGAGCTTTTGCAGCGTCTCCGCCTGCTTCTTTTCCGTGATGGCGCCTACGATGGGTTCACCCACGATATTGCCGCTGCGGTCGACCACATAGGTGGTAGGATAGGCAAAGATGTTGGAGGTAAACTTTCCCGCCTCACCGTCGGAGTCAAAATACACATTCTGATAGGTGGCGCCCTTCTTGGCAAGCACATCCTTCGCCTCGGAAATTGCTGTTTCGTCGCCGTCCAGCGTGAAGGTGTTGACGCCGATGAGGGAGCCGCCCTTCTCCGCCAGTTCCTTGTTCAGCGCATCCAGCTCGGAAAGCTCGCCTACGCAGGGATTGCAGGTGGTGAACCAGAAATTCACCACGGTGACGGCGTTGGCGGAGAACAGCTCGTCGCTCTTCACCGTGTTGCCATCCAGGTCCTTGCCATCAAAGACAGGGAATTTCTGCATGCTGCCGTCATCAGGCGGCGTGGTCATGTCGCTGCCCGCGGGCATACTCATAGCGCCATCCATGGATTTCTGCATGATCTCGGGATACTTATCTTCCAACTCGGTCAGCCTGTTTTCAATATTGCTGATCTCCGTGGCCGACTCCTTCAGCCACTCATACTCCTTGTCGGTGAACTGCTCTTTAGCAGCCTCGACGGTATCCAGCAGGAAGTCGCCGTAGTTTTTCCCGTCCTCGATCATGGCCATGCCCTTGTCAGCCTCCACAAAGACCTTTTCCCACAGCTCGGTATTTTCCGACAGGATCGCGTTCTCCTGCTCCAGCAGCTCCTTGTGCAGGGCGAGCGCCTCATCGGCGTTTTTCGGCTCGCCAGTCATGGCGGAGCCGTTGCCGCTCATGCCGCCCATCTTGTCATTGTTCTTCATGCCGCAGGCCGCCAGGGCCAGCACCATCAGCACGGCAAAAGCCAGTGCAAAAATTCTCTTCCTGTTCATTTTGATTCCTCCATTGTTGTTTTCTTTGTTGTTTCTTTCCCGTTGCCGAAGCCGTAGCGGAAGCACACGGCGTTCGTTGGACAGGCGCGGATGCACATTCCGCAGCGGATGCACTCGGTATGGTTGGGCGTTTTCGTCACATCCACATCCATCTTGCAGGCTCTGGCGCATTTCCCGCAGGAAACGCACTTATTCTTATCCACCTTCATCTGGAAGAGGGACACCCGGTTGAACAGCGCGTAGAACGCGCCCAGCGGGCAGAGCCACTTGCAGAACGGTCGGTAGAACAGTACGCTCAGCGCAATCACCGACAGCAGGATGCTGAATTTCCATGTAAACAGCTTGCCCAGCGCCGCCCGGATGCCGGAATTGGCAAGGGACAGCGGGATGGCTCCCTCCAGCACGCCTTGGGGGCAGAGGTATTTGCAGAAGAACGGGTCTCCCATGCCAACATCGTTCACAAGGAACGCCGGTAGCAGGAAAACCATCACCAGCAGGACAGCGTATTTCAGGTATGTCAGTGGCTTCAGCCTCTTTGTGGAAAGCTTCTTAGTGGGGATTTTGTGCAGCAGCTCCTGAAACCAGCCGAAGGGGCATAGAAAGCCGCAGATAAAGCGTCCCAGCAGGATTCCCAGCAGAATGAGAAAGCCTGTGATATAGTAAGAGAAGCTGAACTTGGAAGACCCCACCACCGCCTGAAACGCCCCAATGGGGCAGGCCCCGGACGCCGCCGGACAGGAGTAGCAGTTCAGCCCCGGCACGCAGACGGTCTTCCCCGCCCCCTGATACAGTCCGCCCTTGAGAAAGTTCGGCAGGTGCAGGTTGGTCAGCAGCGTCGCCCCCGCCTGAATCCAGCCCCGGAAGCGGGACATGGTCTGTGAAACGCCTGAAAACTTTTTACCCAATTCCCACACACTCCAGACATAATTTGATTGCTTTGCTCAGCACGGTCGCCGCCTCGCCCCGCCAGACACCGAAGCACAGCATGGCGGCTCCGGCCATCAGCAGCACGATCTGCGCCGCTGCCTTTTTCCTACAGCTCATTTTTCATCACCCTTTCCGATTTTCTGCCCCTATCATAGCGTGAGAGAGTTAAAGTCTCTGTTAAGAACGAAAACTTAACGCAAACCTTATCTGTTTTTGCTATAATGAAAGCAACACAAAAATGAAGAAATAAAAAGGAGGGCTCTTATGCACCTTTTAGTAATTGAAGATGAACGCGCCCTGTGCGAGACCATCGTTCGCAGCCTGCGGCGGCTGGCCTACAGCGTGGACTACTGCTATGACGGAGAAAAGGCGCTAGCGCTTCTGGGCGTGGAACGATACGATCTGGTGCTTCTTGATCTGAATCTGCCGAAAAAGGACGGCATGACGGTGCTGCGCACCCTGCGGCAGACCGACCGGGAGACGCGGGTGCTGATCCTCTCCGCCCGCAGCGAAGTGGAGGACAAGGTGCAGGGGCTGGATGCCGGGGCGAACGACTATCTCGCAAAGCCCTTCCACTTGGCGGAGCTGGAGGCCCGCATCCGCAGCCTGACATTGCGGCAGTTCACCCAGCAGGATGTGCTGCTAAGCTGCGGAGGCCTGACCTTTGACACCCGCTCCCGTACCGCCACCGTCAACGGGCAGACGCTGACGCTGACCCGCAAGGAAACGGGGATACTCGAATACCTGATGGTGCATCAGGGGCGGCCCGTGAGTCAGGAGGAGCTGATGGATCACGTTTGGGACAACAGCGTGGACAGCTTCAGCAATTCCATTCGCGTCCACATCTCCGCCCTGCGCAAAAAGCTCCGCGCCGTGCTGGGCTATGACCCCATCCGCAACCGCATCGGCGAGGGCTATCTGATGGGGGGCGAGGAAGCATGAAGCGTCTTTCTTTGCAGTGGCGCATCACGCTGATGACCGTCCTGCTCATCGGCATCACCTGCGTGGTCATGAATTTGCTGCTGTGCACCTCCGGTGTGTACTATATGGACACCATTGCGGACAGCTTACAAGGCGGCGGCACGGTGATCCTGAATGATGGCGGAGCGGCGAGCTTTGACCCGCAGCTCATAGCGCCCAACGAGGAGTTGACCATCGTCGTCGATGGGGTGCAGGGGCGCTTCCGCACCACCAACTGGTACATCACGGCGGCGGTAACGCTGCTCAGCGGCATCCTCGCCTATTTCGTCAGCGGACGCGCTCTCAAGCCCCTGCGCAGCTTTACCTCGCAGGTGGAGCAGGTGCAGCTGAACAATCTTGCTGATATGAGGATCGATGAAGACGCTATTTCGGAGTTCCGGCAGCTGAGCCGCTCGTTCAACCAGATGCTGGAGCGGCTGAACAACGCCTTTTCCGCCCAGCGGCAGTTCACCGGAAACGCCGCCCACGAGCTGCGCACGCCACTGGCACTAATGCAGGCGCAGTTGGAGCTGTTTTCCGCGGAGTATCCTGATGTGCGGCCGGAGACGGCGGAGTTCCTCACGCTTTTGCGTGAGCAGACGGAACGGCTGATACAGTTGACCAGGACACTGCTGGAGATGAGCAATCTGCGGCAGGTGGAGCGGAACGAGCGGATCCAGCTCGCTCCCATGATCGAGGAGATCTTCACAGATCTTGCGCCGCTCTCAGATAAGCTCGGCGTCACGCTGACGGCGGAGGGCGACGGCATTATGACCGGCAGCGATGCACTGATCTACCGGCTGATCTTCAACCTGACGGAGAATGCTGTCAAGTACAACCGGCCGGGCGGCTCGGTACGGGTTTCTGTCACTCAGGAGTTGGAAAAGCTCCTGCTCCGCGTCTCCGACACCGGCTGCGGCATCCCGGAGGTGTATCAGCGCAGTATCTTCCAGCCCTTCTTCCGGGTGGACAAGTCTCGCAGCCGGGAATACGGTGGCGCAGGACTGGGGCTCTCACTGGTATGGGAGATCGCCGACCTCCACGGCGGCTCCGTTTGGGTGGAGAAAAGTTCGGAGAAGGGCACTACCATTGCGGTGGGGTTGCCAACGCAACAATCAACGAAGCCCTAACCCCCTTTTATTCGTTTTCGCCGCTTCGCTTGCCGCCCTGCGGCGTTCCTCTCCGTATGGGGCGGTCAGCCTGTTTTTGAGGTCGGTGTTGTGATATAATGCGTTTTTTCCGGCTCTACACAGGAATCAGCGAGCTTCGTCCCTCGTGACCGCTTTTTCTCTGAGCGGATGAAAGAATCGCCACAGATTATTACGCTGAATTACATGAAGAGGCACTCCAGCTGCCGGAGGATGCTGGTGACGAGGACGAAGAAGTGGATGTCAACGAGGACTACGAAGCAGAATCGGACGATGAACTTGTCTGATTAAGGCAGTGTTGACCTGTGGGGCGGCTGAGAAGCCGTCCCTTTTACATAGCTAAATGGTTTGTGAATGAACTATTTTGAGCTATGAAGCTATGGAATCTGTAGGTGATATCTGGTAAAATAGGAGGTAAGAACAGCGAGGCAAATCGGAAGTTGAGGAGGTGTTCATATGAAGAGAGCATTGCTTTTTATTTTCATGACGGTTTGTGTATTAGGAATGTCCGCCTGCAGCAGCAAAGACGCCATGCCAGAAACATCAGATTCTGCCAGCAATCCGGTTCAGAATACAGATATCAGTAATCTGAATGGAGGAAAAATCTGGTCTGAACAAGATATTGTGTCGATGTTCTCTCTTGTGCAAGAAACAGATTGGGAATACATAGACTGTGTTTTAATTCCAGATCATGCTAGTGACCGTGTTGGTGCAGTACTCTTCCGGAACGATAAGGAGCAAACAAGCAATGTTGCGTTCTTTGATGCAGACGGATACTTTCAACAGTATGGCACATATGCAAGAATGTCTGACGAACCTGATTTTCAGTATCTCGGAGGTGGTGCGGTAACATTTAAGCTGGAAACAGAAGATGGTATAATCTATAACTACACGATCACAATCTCGATCGATGACAGTAATGTGAATTTTAAAGCGGAAGATGATTTGCCAAAATAAATTCAAGTTTGGAGAATTGAGAAAATCGGAATTTTGGAGGTTATTATGGCTTTTGATTTTAAAAAAGAGTATAAAGAATTCTATATGCCGAAGAACAAACCAGAGATTGTAAATGTACCTAAGGCAAATTATATTGCAGTTAGAGGAAAAGGCAATCCAAATGAAGAAGGCGGAGCATATCAACAAGCAATCAGTGTTCTATATGCTGTTGCATACACATTAAAAATGAGTTACAAGACTGATTATAAAATTGAAGGATTTTTTGAATATGTTGTTCCGCCATTGGAAGGTTTTTGGTGGCAGGATGATGTCGAGAGTGTAGATTATACAAATAAGTCTGCTTTCAGCTGGATTTCTGTTATCCGTTTGCCTGATTTCATTTCTAAAGCTGATTTTGACTGGGCGGTAGAAACAGCAACGAAAAAGAAGAAACTTGATTGTTCGTCAGCAGAGTATCTTACGATTGATGAGGGATTATGCGTTCAAATTATGCATATAGGTTCTTTTGATAATGAGCCAGCAACTGTTGCGCTTATGGATACTTATTTAGAACAAAATGGATATGTTAATGATATTAACAAAGATAGGTTGCACCACGAGATTTATATGTCTGATGCAAGAAAGGTTGCCCCAGAAAAATGGAAAACTGTAATTAGACATCCAATTAAGAAAGCGTAAAATTATACATTTGGAGGTGGTAAACAATGAGAAAATGTGTAAAATGCGGAAAAGTTATGGTATCAGATTTAAGGCTTAAAGTAAATGGTGGTGGCTATGGGATTGTTGTTCGTGTAGATGAAAAGCAAAAGGCAACAATTATAGATGATGTAAAAGTTGCAGTCTGCCCAGAGTGCGGTTATACAGAAATGTACTTAGAGGATTTAACTAATTTAAAAGATTAGGCGATAACTTCCAGTTTGACGGAGTAATGGATATGAAAATCCGAGAAGTGAACGAAAATAAAAAGCAATTTATATCATTATTGTTATTAGCTGATGAACAGGAGAGCATGGTTGATCACTATCTTGAAAAAGGTACTATGTATGTACTTGAAGATGGTAATGTAAAAGCTGAATGTGTTGTCACCGATGAAGGTAACGAAATACTTGAAATCAAGAATATCGCAGTCGATCCGGAAAATCAGGGAAAGGGCTATGGGAAAGCATTGATTGACTTCCTTGCAAGTAAATATGCAGATGAATATTCTATTTTGCAGGTTGGAACAGGTGACAGCCCGTTAACCATACCGTTTTATGAAAAATGCGGATTTGTCCGCTCTCACAATATTCCGAATTTCTTTACGGACAATTATGACCACCCAATTTATGAGGGCGGTGTACAGTTGATAGATATGATATATTTGCAAAGATGTTTATAACTTCCAGTTTTATTGACCAAGAAATCAAGGAGGATTCATTATGAGTGAGAAAACAGAGATTACTTTCATGCAAACAAGATTAATCCGGCTTGCTTCAGAAGAGTGGCATTTACCTGTTGAACAGATTATACACTTGTTTAAAGAGGCTGATGTACTTGGATATATAGAAAAATGTTATGGGATTTTTCATTGTGAAGGCGATGAAGCTGTGCTTGAAGATATTACTGAATTTTTGCAAGGAAAGGGGATAGAGATTAGTGCTTGAGTTAAAAGCTGGATTTGTTCTCTATCATGGAAGCTATTGTGAAGTAAAAGAGCCAGATCTTGTCAAATGTGCAAAGAGAAAAGATTTTGGGTAGGGATTTTATTTAACCACATCCAAGGAGCAGGCAGAAAGTTTTCTAAGAACCTCAATAGCCAAAGCAATCGCAACAGGAACAATTGAAGAGGGACAGAAGTTCGGATATATTTCGACTTTTGAATTCAAACTTTCAGGAAATCTTGCAATGCATATTTTTGAAAATGCAGATGTAGACTGGTTACATTGTATTGCAGCTCATCGAAAGAAAAAATGTTCATCGAACAGATTATGATGTTGACTTTTATGTAACAGGCTCCAATTCCAGAATGATGTCTTCGGAAATAGCGACTTACCTGACCGGACGATATGTTTCCTTTCGGATCTATACGCTTTCTTTTCAGGAATATCTGGAATTCAAGAAGCAGTATACACAGGTAAAGGATATCCATGCTGAACTGGCAGACTATATCCGCTTGGGTGGCTTCCCTGCAACACACCTGCGAGAGTATTCACAGGATGAGGTTTATACGATTGTCCGGGATATCTATAATTCCACGATTTTCTCGGATATCGTAAAGAGAAACCAGATTCGCAAGATCGACCAGCTGGAACGGGTGGTTCGGTACACATTTGCGAATGTGGGAAATTCATTCTCTGCAAAATCAATTTCGAATTATCTGAAATCAGTAAATCATGCTATCGACAATGAAACAGTGTATAGCTATCTGGAAAAGCTGGAGAAAGCATATCTCCTTCATCGTTGTTCTCGCTATGACCTGCGCGGAAAGGAGATTCTGAAAACGCAGGATAAGTTTTATCTTGCCGATACTGCTTTGCGTTACAGCGTGATGGGCTATACACCGGACAGCGTCGCTTCCAGTCTCGAAAATGTGGTGTATCTGGAACTTTGCAGACGAGGCTATACCGTGACGATTGGGAAGACACCGGACGGTGAGGTCGATTTTGTGGCGCAGAAGTAAAATGACCGGTTGTATGTGCAGGTCACGCAGGAGATCAAATCCGAGAAGACAGAAAAACGTGAATATGAACGGCTACTGGAAATCCGGGATAACTATCCGAAGTATGTTTCGAGAACCGATGAATTTGCCGGAGGCAATTACCAAGGCATTAAGAGTATGCACATTGCAGATTTTCTATTGAGTACAGAATATTAACGATGAGGGCGGCGGTGAGCCGCCCTTTTTAAATAGCCAGGTTTCTGATTGAAATTGGAGACCTGGCTATTTTTTTGTCCTTTTGCAGGTGCACATGCAGAGGGACATTTACTATTCATCAGCCCATAAGGGCGCAGCGTACAAGGAGGTACACATTTATGGCATTTTTCAACAGCGCAGTAACCGTTCTTCAGACTCTCATCATCGCACTGGGGCTCGGCATATGGGGAGCTATCAACCTGCTGGAAGGCTATGGCAACGACAACCGTGCGACACGTTCGTAAGTGAAAAGCTTACGCACAAAGTCGAAGGGCTTTCAAGCCTGAAACTTTGGAGAACTGATATTCCGATGAGTGAAATGAGGGAGTAACGCCCCGAAGCGCTCACACTGATACTCCGACTGGCATCAGCGTGCAACCGCCAAAGTGTCAGAAGCTCGGTAAAGTCGGCAGAGAGTAGTCGTAAATATGGCTAACTTCCATATACGAAAGCTATCCAGCGGTGGATGGTGCTACCTATATGCCGGGTGTCGGTTACCCATGGTCAGAATGTACGAAAGTACTGACAAACTTCCGAATGTACGAGTCTAAACGTTGATACTGTCGAAAGGCAGTAGCCCTTGTATGGGCGTGTCCGTGGATTAGTAAGAATGGTTGTTATGAACATCCATATATCGTTACAGGCGATATGATTATGCATGATTGGACACAGGCTTAGAGGAAGGACCTAAAGGTAATCAATGATAGGAATATCGGAACGTGGAAAGCTGGGAACGTATGAAAAAAGCCGTTGCAGGTCGTTGGACGGGAAAGCCGGGCAAAACCGGTACAACCGTACTTAATCCCAGTGAGAGTAGGGGCACAGTACCTGTGAAGTGATGCTAAACATCGTGGAGGGATAGCCCCAAGTCGAATTCAACGGAAAAAAATGAATATACGATAAACGCAGCTTCGAGTATGACAAAGAAAATCCAAACCGAAGGGAGAGGATGCCTGTGTTGACTTCGAAACAGCAAGAACAGAAATCTAAACAGAGAAAAATTCGCAATTCTGAGTATTATGACATGATAAGTACTTTTGACGAATTGTATGCAGACAGTAAGAAAGACAAGATATTTAATCATCTCATGGAAATCATCGAGAGCGAAGAGAATATCAAGCTGGCATACAGAACGATAAAGACGAATACAGGAAGTGATACCGCAGGTGTGGACAAAAGGACAATTAATGACCTTGCCAAATTAAACGAGGAAGAATATGTCCGTCTCATAAGAAAGCAATTCAGCTGCTATCACCCACGCCCAGTAAAGCGTGTGGAGATACCAAAGCCCAATGGAAAGACCAGACCTCTGGGAATTCCAACTATCGTTGACCGAGTGGTACAGCAATGTATCTTACAAGTCATGGAGCCGATATGCGAGGCAAAATTCAGCGATAATTCTTATGGATTCCGTCCGAATAGATCCGCTGAACATGCCATCGCTCAGTGTATGCGATTGATACAGGTACAGCATATGTATCACGTAGTAGACCTTGATATTAAAGGATTTTTCGATAACATCAATCATACTAAACTGATAAGGCAGATATGGGCATTGGGAATAAGAGATAAGAAGCTGTTATGCATCATTAAGGAAATGCTGAAAGCATCTGTTATTCTGCCAAATGGAGATAAAACTTTCCCCATCAAGGGAACTCCACAAGGCGGTATCCTGTCGCCATTGCTTGCAAACATTGTTTTGAACGAGTTGGATTGGTGGATTACTTCCCAATGGGAAGAAATGCCAACGAAAACAGATTTTACAACAAGAAGCAATAAGCAGGGAACAGTTATCAAAAGCCATGCTTACAGGGCTTTGCGCAGAAGCAGACTGAAAGAAGTGCATGCGGTGCGATATGCCGATGATTTCAAAATCTTCTGCCCTACACACGCAGAAGCCGTCAGAGCGTATAAAGCCACAGAAATGTGGTTAAAAGACCGCCTGGGTCTTGATATAAGCCCAGACAAATCTAAGGTTGTCAATCTAAAAAGACAGTATTCTGATTTTCTCGGATTCAAACTGAAAGTGCGGAAAAAGGGGAAGAAATATGTCGTCAGGTCACATATGTGTGACAAGGCATACAAAAAGGCTCATGAAAAGCTGACCAAGGAAGTAAAAACTTTGGCTCATTCGCCAGATGACACAGCTCAGTTTATACAGTTACAGAAATATAATTCTGTAGTCGCAGGACTGCATGAATACTACTGTATAGCAACAGAAACAACAGCGGACTTTGGAAAGCTTGCCTTCAGTATCAATAAACAGCTTAGAAATCGGCTGAAAGGCGATGTGTCCCGTAAGGGTTCTCTGAAAAATGGTTTTATCAAAGACAAGTATGGTAAAAGCAGGCAATTGAGATTTCTGCACGAACGTCCCATTGTTCCAGTGGGAGCCGTTCCGCAGAAAAATGCCCAAAATAAAAGGAAAAACATCAATAAGTACACTGTCAAGGGACGAGAGCTGATTCATAAGAATCTAACTATTAATACCGACGCAATGTTATGGCTGATGCGTAATCCTGTCAAGGGCAGGTCAATCGAATATGCAGACAACAGAATATCACTATTTGCGGCTCAATATGGAAAATGTGCAGTTACAGGACTTCCTATGGAAGTACACGACATTCACTGTCATCATAAAATGCCATTAAGCAAAGGTGGTACAGATGCATACGAAAATCTGATTTTAGTCTCAAAAGCCATCCATGTGATTATCCATGCATCGTCTGAAATCACTATCAGAGAATATCTGAACCCACTGCAATTAGATGATTCTAAACTTGCAAAGCTTAACAAACTTCGAACTATGGCAGAAATGCCTGTAATCATTCTTTGATAAATATGCTGTTACGAAGTGTGTAAATCGTATATGAAAAAACCTGGCTGTTGAATTCGATGGAACGCCATGTGCGGTGAAAGCTGCATGCACGGTGTGGAGCGGGGGAAAATCCGGAGATTATATCAAAGGATTACCTATCGCTATCTATTAATACAATTTTATAAGTCATAGCTGTGCTGTGGAGCCGCTGACAGGCGAAGTCTTCCGAATGCCGCATGAGACAGAATTATGGGATACCCATGTTCTGTTTTATCGGCACAGGATTTTTTCTTTACCGTCATGCGGCTCTTTTTTTGACCTTCCGTCGATCCGGTTCTGTACCGGCTGTGCGGAAGGAGAAACGTATGTATTTTGACGCAAAAGAGTTTGGTAAGAGACTTCACGATGTTCGCACTTCCCGTGGCATTACGCAGGAGGAACTGGCGGTTCGTCTGGGACTGGCAAGCAAGCAGCATGTCAGCCGCATGGAGAACGGAGAGCGCAACTGCTCCATTGACTTGCTGATCGAACTGTCCTGCATCCTCCATGTCAGCACGGATTATCTTCTGATGGGCAGTGAGCCAAGTAAAGAGGAAGTCAAAAATGATCTTCTGAGCATTATTTCGGAGCTGTCTACGATTGCGAAGAAAATCTAATCGTGCTCTGCGTTTGGAAATGACAAAATAGAGATACTACTTGCCCGCTTCGATGTAATCTCTAACGAGGCGACTGAGATCTTCTTGTGTCAAGTAAGGAAAAAAATTGAGAATTTACAAGCCGTTCATAGGCGGACAACCACCCGTGAACGGCTTGCATGTAAACTAAACTCAGAATGAATCCAAGCAAATTCATCATACCCTGCGGAGTTCTGTCAAATGTAGATAATCTGACAATACGAACATGGCTCACACGTAGTCTTCGACACCGAATATCAGCCGGCACACATATGAGGACGGAAAATGTAGCAGCTTTTGAAAAATTGCTTTTTTCTGCTCAAAGTGCTATAATCGGAATATACCGAATACAAAGGGAGGAAAGCTCCCATGCCAAGACCGCCACGGTGCCGTCGAATTTGTGGCGTACCACAGGTCGATACATTCTGTCCTAACGGGTGCGAGAATACCGAGCCGATCCTGCTGACGCTGGACGAATACGAGGTCATTCGGCTGGTTGACTTGGAGCAGCAAACCCACGAGCAGTGTGCCGCTCAAATGGACATTTCCCGCTCTACCGTGCAGGAGATTTACGAAAGCGCACGGAGCAAGATCGCAGCGTATCTTGTCCACGGGAAACCGCTGCACATCACCGGGGGAAACTACCGCATCTGCGGAGGACAGGAGGCAGCTCACTGCGGCTGTTGCTGCCGGATGCAGAGAGCCAACATGGAAAAATCAGGCAAAACTTGCAAAGGAGATTCCATTATGAAAATTGCAGTTACCTATGAAAACGGTCAAATCTTTCAGCATTTCGGTCACACCGAGCAGTTCAAGCTTTATGAATCTGTGGACGGCAAAATCGTCCATGCGGAAGTCGTTGATACCAACGGCAGCGGTCACGGCGCACTGGCAGGATTCCTGATGCAGAACGGCGTGGACACTTTGATTTTCGGAGGCATCGGCGGCGGTGCGCAGGCGGCTCTGGCCGAAGCGGGCATCAAGCTCTACGGCGGTGTCAGCGGGGACGTTGACGCGGCGGTGAGCGCATTGCTCAGCGGAAATCTGGGCTACGACCCCAATGTTCACTGTGATCACCATGACCACGAGCACGGCGAGGATGGGCACACCTGCGGTGACCACGGCTGCGGCAAGCATAGCTGCCATTGATATGGAACGCACACTGACACAACTTCCGTTCTGGTCATCCTTGACCGAACACGAAATGGAAACGCTACGCCGAAGCGCCTTTGTCCGTCATTATGAAAAGGGCGCGTTCGTTCACAGCAGCGACAATGAATGTCTCGGAATGCTGTTTGTCCTTTCCGGCGAGATCCGCACCTATCTTCTCTCCGAGGAGGGGCGGGAGGTAACGCTGTTCCGCCTGTATCCGGGCGAACTATGCGTGCTTTCTGCCTCTTGTGTGATCAGTCAGATCACCTTTGATACGCAAATGACCGCGGGAATGGATACGGAGGTTCTGATTATCCCTGCAAATGTCATCGCTGTGCTCAAGGAGCAAAATCTTCATGTCCGTTGCTTCCTCTATGAACTGGCAACGAAACGATTTTCTGATGTGATGTGGGCGATGCAGCAGATCATGTTCAAGGGTTTGGATCGGCGGCTGGCAGATTTTCTCCTGGCCGAAGCGGAGCGTACCGGCTCCGATACCATACGCATGACCCATGAGCAGATTGCCCAGCACATCAGCTCGGCGCGGGAGGCGGTGGCGCGGATGCTCAAGAGCTTCTCGGAGGACGGGCTTGTGGAGCTAAGACGAGGCGCAATCACGCTGCGGGATATAGACGGATTGAATCACTTAAAATGAAAATATTGTTTATAACACGAATCCGTGTTATAATATGAGCAGAAGAAGCTGGAAGGAGCATCGACCATGAAAGAAACGAAATACGCAGGTACTCAAACCGAAAAAAATCTGATGGCCGCCTTTGCCGGTGAGTCCGAGGCACGCAACAAGTACACCTATTTTGCATCCAAGGCCAAGAAGGAAGGCTACGAGCAGATCGCGGCGTTGTTCCTCAAAACCGCTGACAACGAGAAGGAACATGCTAAGCTGTGGTTCAAAGAACTGAACGGCATCGGCGACACTGCCGAAAATCTTCTCGCCGCCGCTGAGGGTGAGAACTACGAGTGGACGGATATGTACGACGGCTTTGCCAAGACTGCTGACGAGGAGGGCTTCCACGAACTTGCCCAGCGCTTCCGTCTGGTCGCCGCCATTGAAAAGCACCATGAGGAGCGCTACCGTGCCCTGCTGTGCAATGTAGAGACGGCGCAGGTCTTCGCCAAAAGCGAGGTCAAGGTGTGGGAGTGCCGCAACTGCGGTCACATCGTTGTGGGCGAGAAGGCCCCGGAGGTCTGCCCTGCCTGCAATCATCCCCAAAGCTATTTTGAGATCCACGCGGAAAATTATTAAAGAAAGAAAAGGAGAATCATCATGGAGCAGAAGTTTTATATTTGCAAGCATTGCGGTAACATCATTGCCAAGGTCAAGGACACGGGCGTTCCCGTCATCTGTTGCGGTGAGCCGATGAGCGAGATCGTTCCCGGCACCACCGACGCCGCCGTGGAGAAGCACGTCCCTGTCTGGACAGTGGAAAACGGCATCGTCCATGTCAAGGTCGGCTCCGTGGAGCATCCCATGCTGCCGGAGCACTACATTGAGTGGGTGTCCCTCCACACCAAGCAGGGCAACCAGCGCAAGGAACTGCATCCTGGCGAGAAACCCGAGGTCTGCTTTGCTCTCTGCGAGGGCGACGAGGTCGAAGCGGTCTACGCCTACTGCAACCTCCACAGCCTTTGGAAAGCGTGACCGCTCCGCACATGGAACTTGATGTATTAGGCTTGCTTGGTGCCTGCTCCTATGCTCTGGATTGCGTGGAGGCGGAACTGGTTCATGTGACAACGTTCCACGCCAAGCGTGTGGCGTATATGAGTGTGTGTACGGCCGAACAGTTTGGCGTTTCTGGCGAAGCACTGCAGGATCTTGCCGTCTGTGCCCTATTGCACGACAATGCTCTGACGCAGTATCTGCACGAAGAATTTCGTGGTGACAGCTCTGCCGCGGAATGTTTGCCGGAGCTGCCGCATCTCGGCGCTCACTGCGTTATGGGCGAGGAGAACATATCCGCGCTTCCGTTTCATACAAATGTAGAAAATATCATCCTTTACCACCACGAAAACGCGGATGGCAGCGGCTCCTTCGGAAAAACATGGCAGGAGATCCCGCTGGGCGCCCGTATTATCCGTCTGTGCGATCTGCTGGATGCTTTCTGCCGCGCCGATGTCTTTACGCCGGATGTGTGGGAGCGTGCGAACGCGTTCCTTACTCGGGTACGCGGCAGGATCGTGGATGAGGAATGCGCGGACGCGTTTCTTCGCGCTTTTTCAGAACAGCATTTTTGCTCTCTTGGCGGCAGGGGGCTGGAGGAGCGCCTGTGGAGCAAAGTGCCGCGTACCAAGCAGCAGCTTGATTTTGCGCAGGTAAAAGCTCTGGCAAAATTCTTCGCGAAAATTGTAGACTACAAATCGCCCTTTACCAGTACACATTCTCTGGGTGTGGCCGACGATGCGGAATGTCTGGCCCGGTTTATGGGATTTGACGAGGACACCGCCCAGAAAATGTATCTTGCCGGCGCACTCCATGACATCGGAAAGGTAGCGATAGGCAATGAAATACTGGAAAAGCCGGGACGCCTGACCGACAGCGAATATGCGGAAATGAAGCATCACGCTGCCTATACATATTACGTTCTATCGGAAGTCCAGGACTTTGCGGAGCTGCGCGATTGGGCCGCGTTTCATCACGAGCATCTGGATGGAACGGGGTATCCCTTCGGAAAAAACGAGTCCGAGTTAAATACGCAGGAGCGTATCATGGCTTGCGTGGATATTTATCAGGCCCTGACCGAAAATCGTCCTTACAAAGCTGGAATGTCTCACGAAAAAGCCTGCTCTATTCTTCTGGATATGGCTGAAAAGGGCTGGTTGGATCGGGCGATCGTCGAACAGGTGAACGCCTGCTTTGCCTGAATAACGAGATAGGCGAAAGCTGTGAAGCGGTACGTGAACTGCCGCTTCACAGCTTTTTCTGTTGCCGCGAAAATTTTTGTAATGTGACCTTGTTACAGAAAGGCAGGGCGGAGTTTGCTATGATAGGGCCATCACAAAGAACAAAGGAAAGAGGGAACCGATATGAAAATCAAGCTCAATTCCGATCAGGAGGTCGTGGACACCATCCGTGAGGGTCTCAAGCGCACCAGCGGGTACTGCCCCTGCCGCGTGGAGCGCACGGAGAAAAACGCCGGCACCCTCAAGGTGGGCAGGATCAATGTGGACGAGCAAATGGAACTGGCGATGCGTTTTCAGGTATCCAGTATCCCGATGCTTGTCGTATTCAAGGATGGAAAGGCCGTTGCCAAATCCGTGGGCTACCGGTCCAAGGCGGAGATCACCGCCATGGTGGAGGGCGCAAGATGAAAGTTGTGATCGTAGGCGGTGTGGCTGGCGGCGCGTCTGCCGTTGCCCGCATCCGCCGTTTGGATGAACACGCGCAGATCGTGATGATCGAGCGTAGCGGCTATATATCCTATGCCAACTGCGGCCTGCCGTATTATGTGGGCGGTGTGATCAAGGAGCAGGAAGAATTGACGCTGCAAACTCCGGAGAGCTTCTGGGATCGCTTTCGCATTGATGTGAGAGTACGGCAGGAAGTAACTGCGATCAATCCCGCAGAGAAAACCGTCACCGTCCACGCATTGGACAGCGGGAAGGTCTACACGGAAACCTATGACAAACTGCTTCTTGCCCCCGGCGCAAAGCCGACGGTTCCTGCGCTTTCCGGCGTGGACAGCGAGCGGGTCTTTACCCTGAGCACCGTGGAAGACACCCTCCGCATTCGACGCTTTGTAGAGGATCAGAAGCCGAAAACCGCTGTTTTGGCTGGCGGCGGTTTTATCGGCCTGGAAATGGCGGAAAACCTTGTGGAGATGGGTGTTTCCGTCACTATCGTCCAGCGTCCCAAGCAGCTTTTAGCGCCGCTGGATGCGGATATGGCGAGCTTTGTCCATGCGGAAATGTGCAGACACGGCGTGGCTCTGCGGTTGGGTGAAACCGTCACCGGATTCCGGCAGGACGGAGATTCCGTGCTGACGCTGCTGGAGGATAGTGAGCCGCTGCGCTCCGACATGGTGCTGTTGGCCATCGGCGTCACGCCGGACACCCATCTGGCAAAGGAGGCCGGGCTGGAGTTGGGCATCCGGGGCAGCATCGTTGTGAACGAGCGGATGGAGACCTCCGTGCCGGATATCTACGCTGTGGGCGATGCCGTAGAGGTCACCCATTTCGTGACCGGCCAAAAAGCATTGATCTCGCTGGCGGGGCCTGCCAACAAGCAGGGACGCATTGCCGCTGACAATATCTGCGGCGGAAACAGCCGCTTTCACGGCTCTCAGGGCTCGTCTGTTCTGAAACTGTTTGGCTTGACAGCGGCCTCCACGGGGATCAATGAGAAGGCAGCGCAGGCAGCAGGGATCGCTTACGACAAAGTCGTATTATTCCCGGTATCCCACGTTACCTATTATCCCGGCGCACAGTCTATGGCAATGAAGGTGATGTATGAAAAAGAAAGCCTGCGGCTGCTGGGTGCGCAGATCGTTGGCGGCGAGGGCGTGGACAAGCGCATTGATGTACTGGCAACGGCCATTCGCGCAAAAATGACAGCCTTGGAACTGACGGAGCTTGACCTTTCCTATGCGCCGCCCTATTCCTCTGCCAAAGACCCGGTCAATATGGCCGGTTTTATGATCGAGGATTTGGAGAGCGGGAAGGTACGGCAGTTCCATTGGAATGAGGTTGAGGACTTGCCTTGCGATGGCAATGCGACACTGCTGGATGTCCGTACAGAAGGCGAATATCGGCGTGGGCACTTGAATGGATTCCGCAATATTCCACTGGACGATCTGCGGGAGCATTTGGACGAGTTAGACCGGGGTAAGCCTGTTTATGTGAATTGCCAGACAGGGCTTCGCAGTTATCTGGCCTGCCGACTTTTGACGCAGTACGGTTTCACCTGTTCCCATCTCTCCGGCGGATACAGTTTTTATCAGGTCGTAACACAAGAGCGGCAGACAGCGCGGAGCGCCTATCCCTGCGGAATGGAGAAGCTATGAGTGAGAATTTATTTGGCTTGACGGTTGCGGCAGATAAAGGCTTAGATGATTTGCAGTGCCAGCGCCTTTTAAGCGAAAATCGCAGGTATCAGGAAGTCATGCTGCAATACCGATGTGCGCTGAAAGCACTGGAAAGCAGGTTGGAAATTCTAAACGAAGAGTTTTCATTGCAGCATGATCGCAATCCGATAGAAAGTATAAAAAGCCGCTTGAAGTCGCCGTCCAGCATTATGAATAAGATGCAGAAACGCGGACTTCCTCTGGATTTTCCGACCATGCAGACAAATATCATGGATATTGCCGGTGTGCGGGTGATCTGCTCTTTCGAGGAGGATGTGTTCTTTTTGGCAAAGTGCTAAAAAAAACAGTCTGACATTGAAATCATCACAGAGAAAGATTATATTTCACACCCTAAGCCAAATGGCTATCGCAGTCTGCACCTGACGATCCGGCTGCCGGTATTCTTTGCGGAAAAAGTGATCCATGTGCCGGTGGAGATACAACTCCGTACAATCGCTATGGACTTCTGGGCAAGCCTTGAGCATACCATTCGCTATAAGAAAAACCTGCCGATAAATGCTGAAGTCGAAACTGAACTGAAAGAGTGCGCCGATTCCAGCAGAGAATGGGACGGTAAGATGGAACATTTATTGCATATCATAACATAATGTGTCGAATATAAAATGAAAAGCACGCACTTTGGTGCTTGCCTTGGACTTGCCAGGGACCGCCTTATCCGCCTTGGGTGGGCGACCCCTGCGAGCCCCAACCAATTTCTCCGCTTTCTGGTTTTCAGGCATAGTCTTTTCTGCTTTCGGCGGACTGCCACGGCACAGCTTTTTCGGCTCCTATATTGTAAGGAACATGGCTTTTCGCTGAATGGAAAGCGAAGCTGACCCGGGCTGGAGCGGTCTGTGTTAAAACGATATATTTTTTTGGAAATTATCTTGACAAAATTTATCAAGATTGATATGATGGCATTAACAAGCAAGCGAAAAGAGGATGTGGAGCATGATCATCACCAAAGAGACGGACTACGCACTGCGCATTTTGCGGGTGCTGCTGGACGGGGAGAAGCATTCGGTGGCCGAGATGTCGGAAACGGAGCTGATCCCCAATCAGTTTGCCTATCAAATCCTGCGCAAGCTCTCTGCCGGTAATTTGGTGCGGGTAAGGCGCGGCGCCCTTGGGGGCTGCGAACTGTCCGGCGATCTGGATGCGACCTCCCTCTACGATCTCATGGAGGTCATGGGGGAGCGGGGCGTCCTATGCACCTGCATGGAGCCGGGATATGTATGCCGCTGGCAGGACGAGCACGGGAGGTGCGCCATCCACTGTCAAATGGCGGTCTTGCAGCAAAAGCAGGACGAGGCGTTCCGCGCCGTGAGCCTGCGCAGGCTGCTGACCGGAAGATCCGCTCCCTAAGAAATAAGCGAGCTGTAAAATTTTAAGAGGAGGTAACCTGTATGCTATTTCAAACCACGGCGGCGCACGAAGAGCTGCGCGCGAAGATCCGGAGCTTTGCGGAGGAGGAGATCAAGCCCCTCGCATTTCTGATGGACCAGAACAATGAGTTTCCCGAGGAGGCTGTCAAGAAGCTGGGTAAGCTGGGCTGGATGGGCATTCCTTACCCCAAGGAGTACGGCGGCGCCGGTCTTGACGCCCTGAGTTACGCCATCGCGGTGGAGGAGCTGGCCCGTGTGGACGGCGGCGCGGGCGTGATCCTTTCCGCCCATGTCTCCCTCGGCTCGTGGCCCATTTTCGCCTACGGCACCGAGGAGCAGAAGAAGAAATATCTGATCCCGCTGGCCAAGGGCGAGAAAATCGGCGCCTTCGGCCTGACGGAGCCCAACGCCGGCTCCGATGCCGGCGGCACGGAGACCACCGCGCTGGACAAGGGGGATTACTACCTCCTTAACGGCGGCAAGATCTTCATCACCAACGCTCCCAAGGCGGACACCTATGTGGTTTTCGCCGTCACCACTCCGGACATCGGCACCCGGGGCATCTCCGCCTTCATCGTGGAGAAGGGCTGGAAGGGCTTTGAGTTCGGCGATCACTATGACAAGATGGGTATTCGCTCCTCCTCCACAGCGGAGCTGATCTTCAACGATGTAAAGGTCCCCAAGGAAAATCTGCTGGGCAAGGAGGGGGACGGCTTTAAGATCGCCATGTCCACGCTGGACGGCGGACGCATTGGCATCGCCGCCCAGGCGCTGGGCATCGCTCAGGGCGCGTTTGAACAGGCCTTGAGCTATTCCAAGGAGCGCATCCAGTTCGGTAAGCCTATCGCGGCCCAGCAGAGCATCGCCTTCAAGCTGGCGGATATGGCCACCAAGCTGCGCTGCGCCCGGTTCCTTATCTACTCCGCGGCGGAGCTGAAGGAGCAGCACGCGCCCTACGGCATGGAGTCTGCCATGGCGAAGATGTACGCCTCGGACATCGCGCTGGAGGTCACCAACGACGCCTTGCAGATCCACGGCGGCAGCGGCTTCCTCAAGGGCATGGAGGTAGAGCGGGCCTACCGTGACGCCAAGATTACCACCATCTACGAGGGCACCAACGAGATCCAGCGGGTGGTCATCGCCTCCCATCTGGTGGGCAGGCTGGGCAAGAGCTCCGGCGGCGAGAGACGCTCGGCAGCCAAGAAGCCCGCGCCCATCACCGGTATCCGCAAAATGACCATCTTCCGGGAGGGGGATGCCGCCCAGCAGGTGGCCGACCTTGTGGCGGCGCTGAAAAAGGACGGCCACGACTTCTCCGTGGGCATCCCCATGGATACGCCGATTCCGCAGGCGGAGCGCGTGGTCTCCGCGGGCAAGGGCATCGGAGAGAAAAAGAACATGAAGCTGGTAGAGACGCTGGCCAAGGCCGCCGGCGCGGCCATCGGTTCCTCCCGCCCCGTGGCGGAGACCCTCAAGTATCTGCCCCTGAACCGCTATGTGGGTATGTCCGGTCAGAAGTTCACCGGTAACCTCTACATTGCCTGCGGCATCTCCGGCGCGACCCAGCACCTCAAGGGTATCAAGGACGCCTCCACCATCGTGGCCATCAATAAAAACGGCAACGCCCCCATTTTTAAGAACTGCGACTACGGCATCGTGGGCGATGTGGCGGAGATCCTGCCTCTGCTGGCCGCCGCGCTGGACAGCGGAGAGAAGCAGCCCGCGCCGCCCATGGTGAAGATGAAGCGGCCCACGCCGCCGAAGCCCACCCCCATCGGCGACCGCTATGTCTGCGGCGGCTGCGGTTACGAGTATGTGCCGGAGCTGGGCGACGAGGACAGCGAAATCGCGCCCGGTACGCTCTTTGAGCAGCTTCCCGCCGAGTGGGTGTGCCCCGAGTGCGCGGAGGCGAAGGATCAATTTATAAAGGCTTGAGCCGTGAAGGAGGTAAGATAAGATGTATTGCGTGCGTAAAGTAACAAATGATCTCTATTGGGTAGGCGCCAACGACCATCGCCTGGCCTTGTTTGAAAACTGCTTTCCCATTCCCCGGGGCGTAAGCTACAACGCTTACTGCCTGTTGGACGAAAAGACGGTGCTTTTTGACACGGTGGACTGGTCTGCCTGCCGCCAGCTTTTGGAAAATTTAGAATATGTGCTGAACGGCCGCGAGCTGGACTACCTGCTGGTCAACCATCTGGAGCCGGATCACGCCGCCTGCATCGAGGAGATCCTGCTGCGCCATCCCAAGGTGAAGCTGATCTCCAACGAGAAGGCCTTCATGCTCATGCGTCAGTTCGGCTTCCATGTGGACGGGCATGAGTGCATCGAGGTGAAGGAGGGCGATACCTTCTCCTTCGGTAAGCACACCGTCACCTTTGTGGGTGCGCCTATGGTCCACTGGCCGGAGGCCATGGTGACCCTCGACGTTACCGACGGCGTCCTCTTTTCCGCCGACGCTTTCGGCACCTTCGGCGCGCTGGACGGCAAGCTGTTTGCCGATGAGGTGGACTTCGAGCGGGACTGGCTGGACGACGCCCGCCGCTACCTCACTAACATCGTGGGCAAGTACGGTCCCCACATCCAGCTCCTGCTGAAAAAGGCCGGCGGCGTTTTGGATCAGATCAAGTATATCTGCCCGCTCCACGGCCCCGTGTGGCGCAAGGATCTGGGCTGGTTCATCGAAAAGTACGACACCTGGAGCCGCTATGCCCCTGAAACCCAGGGCGTGCTCATCGTCTACGCCTCCATGTACGGCAACACGGAGAACGCGGCGCAGGCTCTGGCGGCGTCGCTCTGCGACAAGGGCATGAGCAAGGTGGCGATGTACGATGTGTCCTCCACCCATGTCTCCCAGCTGATCTCCGAGGCCTTCAAGTACAGTCACATCGTTCTGGCCTCCGTGACCTACAACCTCGGCATCTACCCCGCCATGCACGACTTCCTCATGGACATGAAGGCGCTGAATCTGCAAAACCGCACCTTTGCCATCATTGAAAACGGCTCGTGGGCGGTGAAGTCCGGCGACCTCATGCAGAAATTCGTCAACGACGAGCTTAAAAACATGACGGTGCTCAACGAGCGGCTCAGCCTCGCATCGTCCATGGGCGCGGACAAGCGCACCGAGCTGGAAGCGCTGGCGGACGCCATTCTGGAATCTATGAAGTAACTGGCAGGAAAGCCAAAACCAAGACAACAGACAACAAACAGCCCCGCCGTGTCGGCTGCAGAAAAACCGGCTTTCAAAAACAGAGCGGGCAAGCGTGATACTGCGCTTGCCCGCTCTTTGCCCAAAAGGACATGAGAAGTGACCGGAGAAGATGAGAGGATCGAAATGGAGATCAGAAAACGAAACGGGAAGTCTGTTCCTTTTCAACAGGAGAAAATTTTCAACGCTATGAAAAAAGCGTTTGATGGACAGGGAAGGGAGATTGGGGGCGGAGAGCTGGAGGAGATCCTCACTGCCGTTCTCGACAATCTCTCCGTCACAGTACCGCTCACCGTGGAACGTGTGCAGGACGAGGTGGAGCGGACGCTCATGGAGCGCGGACACTATGAGGTGGCCAAGGCGTACATCCTCTATCGCGAAAAGCGGTCTGCGCTGCGCCGCGTCCGGCATACCATCGCGCAGACGGTGGGGGATAACTCGCTTGACGAGGTGCTGCGCCGTATCCAGATGGATTTTACCGAGGAAATCTACTCCCTCGCGGCGCTTCAAATGAAGTTTGAGAGCTTCTGTCGCCCGGGCATGACGGAGGATGAGAGGGCTGAGGCACTGACCAAGGCAGCGGTAGAGCTGACTACGGCAGAGGCACCCAAGTGGGAGTTCATCGCGGCGCGGCTTCTGAACCACTCCTTTCGCTGTCGCAACGCACAAGAATGGGAGGGGCGCGGCGTCGGCGACCTCTATGGCAGGCTTCGCTATCTGACGGATAAGGGACTCTACGGTGACTATATTCTTGCCCACTATACCCACGAGGAGATCGCTATGGCGGAGGACTTTCTCTGCCCGGAACGGGACGAGCTGTTCACCTACTCCGGCCTTGACCTGCTGCTCAAACGCTATGTGATCCAGTCACGCAGCCGCGTGCCGCTGGAAACACCGCAGGAGATGTTTTTGGGTATCGCGCTGCATCTTGCTATGAACGAAGGCTCTGACCGCATGGGGTGGGTAAAACGCTTTTACGATATGCTCAGCCGTATGGAGGTCACGATGGCGACACCTACCATGTCCAACGCACGAAAGCCCTACCATCAGCTTTCAAGCTGCTTTGTGGACACTGTGCCGGACAGTCTGGACGGCATCTACCGCTCGCTGGACAACTTCGCAAAGGTCTCTAAATTTGGCGGTGGAATGGGGATGTACTTCGGTAAGGTGCGCGCTGCAGGCAGCACCATCCGCGGCTTTCAAGGGGCGGCGGGCGGTGTTATCCGCTGGATCCGGTTGGTCAACGACACCGCCGTGGCGGTGGATCAGTTGGGGATGCGGCAGGGCGCTGCGGCGGTTTACTTAGACGCATGGCACCGGGATCTGCCTGAATTCCTTCAACTGCGCACCAACAACGGCGACGACCGCATGAAGGCGCATGATGTGTTTCCCGCCGTGTGCTATCCGGATCTCTTCTGGCGACTGGCGGAGGAGAACATAGACGCGCCGTGGCATCTCATGTGTCCGCATGAGATCCTCACGGTCAAGGGCTACGCACTGGAGGATTACTGGGGTACAGAATGGGAGAAGCGGTATCTGGACTGCGTCAATGACCCGCGCATCGAAAAGCGCAGCGTCACCGTCAAGGACATCGTGCGGCTGGTGCTTCGCTCGGCAGTGGAGACCGGCACGCCCTTCGCCTTCAACCGCGACAGCGTAAATCGTATGAACCCAAACGGCCACACGGGAATGATCTATTGCTCCAATCTCTGCACGGAGATCGCGCAGAACATGGCGCCCATCGAGCATATCAGCACTGAGGTGCACACGGAGAACGGCGACACAGTGGTGGTGACGGCCACACGCCCCGGTGAGTTTGTGGTCTGCAACCTGGCGAGTCTGTCTCTCGGTAATCTGCCGGTGGAGGATGAGGCCTATATGGAACGCACGGTGGAAACGGCCATCCGCGCACTGGATAATGTGATCGACCTCAACTTCTACCCGTTGGAATACGCGCGGCTTACCAATCAGAAGTACCGCAGCATCGGCCTGGGCGTCAGCGGCTACCACCACATGCTGGCAAAGCGCGGCATCCGTTGGGAGAGCGATGAGCACCTTGCCTTCACCGACGCGGTGTTCGAGCATATCAACTACGCCGCCATCAAGGCGGACACAGCACTGGCACGGGAAAAGGGCCGCTACGCGCTCTTTGAGGGCAGCGACTGGCAGACAGGCGCGTATTTTGAAAAGCGAGGTTATACCTCAGAAAAGTGGCGGGCGCTTGCGGAAACGGTGGCGGTGCAGGGAATGCGCAACGCCTATCTGCTGGCTGTCGCACCCACTTCCAGCACATCCATCCTCTCCGGCACGTCGGCGGGCATCGATCCAATTATGAAGAAATTCTTTTTAGAGGAAAAAAAGGGCAGCATGCTGCCCCGCGTTGCTCCGGAGCTTTCTATGGATACATGGTGGTACTATAAGGCGGCGCATCTGATCGACCAAAGCTGGTCGGTGCGCGCCGCGGGCCTTCGCCAGAGACATATTGACCAGGCGCAGAGCATGAATCTCTATATCACCAATGACTATTCCATGCGTCAGGTGCTCAGACTGTATTTGGAGGCGTGGAGGGCCGGCGTCAAGACCATTTATTATGTCCGCAGCAAGGCCCTTGAGGTCGAGGCCTGTGAAAGCTGCTCGTCATAAGGAGGATAGCATGATGGAACTGAAGAAAAAGCCCCTCTTTAACCCGGAGGGCGACCCTGATGTGCGCCTGCGGCGCATGATCGGCGGCAATACCACCAACCTCAACGACTTCAACAATATGAAGTACGCTTGGGTCAGCGACTGGTACCGGCAGGCCATGAACAACTTTTGGATCCCTGAGGAGATCAATCTCTCGCAGGATGTGAAGGACTATCCCCGCCTGCTGTCAGCCGAGCGCTGCGCCTACGATAAAATTCTGAGTTTTCTTGTCTTTTTGGATTCCATTCAGACAGCGAACCTGCCTAATATCGGCGCCTACATTACAGCCAACGAGGTCAATCTCTGCCTGTCCATTCAGGCGTTTCAGGAGTGTGTCCACTCACAGAGCTACAGCTATATGCTCGACACCATCTGTTCCCCCGTGGAGCGCAATGACATCCTCTACCAATGGAAAACGGACGAGCATCTGCTGCGCCGCAACACCTTCATTGGGGACTGCTACAACGAGTTTCAGGAGCGGAAGGACGCTCCCACGCTGCTGCGCGTGATGATGGCGAACTATATTTTGGAGGGCATCTATTTTTACAGCGGCTTTATGTTCTTCTACAATCTCTCCCGAAACGGGAAGATGCCCGGCTCGGCGCAGGAGATCCGCTATATCAACCGCGACGAGAACACGCACTTGTGGCTGTTCCGCAATATCATCACGGAGCTGCAAAAGGAGCAGCCGGAGTTGTTCACCGCCGAGAGCGTACAAGCGCTGCGCGAGATGATGCGTGAGGGCGTGGAGCAGGAGATCGCATGGGGGCATTATGTGATCGGCGACGACATCCCGGGGTTGAACCGGCAGATGATCAGCGATTACATCCGCTATCTCGGCAATCTTCGCTGGACGAGCCTTGGCTATCCGGCATTGTATCCGGGCTTTGAGAGCGAACCGGAGAGCATGGAATGGGTCAGCCAGTACGCTGACGCCAATATGGTCAAGACCGATTTCTTTGAGGCACGCAGTACCGCCTACGCCAAGAGCACCGCACTGATAGACGATTTATAAGAAAACCAAAGACATCAGAATAGGAGGTATTTTTTATATGGATATCCGAACGGTAACAGATGCCATCCGCTATGTAGGGGTGGATGATAACACATTGGCACTCTTTGAAAACCAGTACCCCGTCCAGCCTATGGGAGTGAGCTACAACTCCTATGTCATTCTGGACGAGAAAATCGCCGTGATGGACAGCGTGGACGCACGGGCGGCGGAGGAATGGCTTTCCAATGTAGCGCAGGTGTTGGGGGGGCGCAACCCCGATTATCTTGTGGTCACACACATGGAGCCGGATCATTCCGGCAGCCTCATGCGGATAGCGCAAGAGTACCCGGAGATGAAGATCGTGGGAAACGCGAAAACATTTACCCTGATCAAGCAGTTCTTTGGCACGGGTGCATTGTCGGAAGACCGTATGCTGGAGGTTGGCGAGGGCAGCACGATCTCTCTGGGCTCACACCGGCTGCGCTTCCTGCTGGCACCGATGGTACACTGGCCGGAGGTGATGACGGCGTATGAGGAAACGGAAAAAATCCTGTTCTCGGCGGATGCCTTCGGACGCTTTGGCTCACTGGAACGGACTGCCCGTGCCCCCTGGGTGCCGCAGGCCCGACGGTATTATTACAATATTATCGGGAAATATGGCGCACAGGTGCAGGCTCTGCTGAAAAAGACCTCCGCGCTGGAGATCCAAACGATCTGCCCGCTCCATGGTCCCGTGCTTACAGAAGGGCTGGAGGAGTGTCTGCGGCTCTATGATCTCTGGTCACAATGGGAACCAGAAGAATCGGAGAGCATACTGATTGCCCACGCATCCATCCATGGAAATACTGCCCATGCGGCGAAGACCCTCAAGGGTAAATTAGAGAAAAAAGGCGTGCAGGTCAGCATATGTGATCTCACTGTGACAGATCTTTCCTACGCTGTTGCCAGTGCGTTCTACTGCGGGAAACTGGTGTTGGCCTGCTCCACTTATGACGGAGGACTGTTCCCGCCCATGAAGGCCTTTTTGGATCATTTACAGACAAAGGGATTCCGAAACCGCCGGATCGGCCTCATGGAAAACGGCTCATGGGCCCCTGCTGCCGCGCGGCTGATGCGCGCCGAGTTGGAAAAGATGAAGGAACTCCGACTGTGTGAAACGGAGGTATCGCTGCGCGGCGCACTGAACCAAACCAGCGAAGCGCAGATGGATGCTCTTGTGGCGGAGCTCTGCGCGGAATAAGCTGCAACAAACCGCAGCTATTCTCGTACAGATGATGGTCTTACTCATCTGCTTTATGTCCCAAGGGCAGAGTACCGTCATCTCAGGTTGAGGTCACGATGTGGTGTGGGGCGAGAACGGAGTCTTGAGAATACCTAAACAAAAGAAAGGAGCTGACAGATATGGCAGCTATGAATATGAATCAGGAGCAGTTTGAGCAGGCGACCCGGAGCGAAAAGCCCGTTTTGGTGGATTTCTGGGCGCCCTGGTGCGGCTATTGCCGGAGGATCGGCCCTGCGTATGAGAAGATTGGAGAGGAATACGCGGACAGCCTCGTTGTCAGCAAGATCAATATTGACGAGGAGCCGCGGCTGGCGGGGGCCGAGGGGATTGAGGTCATCCCAACTCTGGTGCTGTACCGGAACGGAAAGGCCGTGGATTCCATCACCGCGCCCGGCTCAAAGGCAGAGATCGACCGCTTCATTCAGGAAGCCTTGGCGAAATAACGGAGGGTTCAGATATGAACAACAATCATGTTTATGATATGCTCGTGGTAGGCGGCGGCCCGGGCGGCTACACCTCCGCCCTGTACGCGGCCCGGTCGGGGCTGGACACCGTCGTGCTGGAAAAGCTGTCTGCTGGCGGGCAGATGGCCCTGACCGAGCAGATCGACAACTACCCCGGCTTTGAGAACGGGATCGACGGCTTCTCTCTGGCGGAGAAGATGCAAAAGCAGGCGGAGCGTTTTGGGGCACGCAGCGAATACGCGGAAGTTCTCCGCATGGATCTGACGGCGGTTCCCAAGCTCGTGGAGACCAGCGAGGGGATCTTCCGGGGGAAAACCGTGGTGCTGGCCACCGGCGCAGACCCCAGAACGCTGGGAGTTGCCGGAGAGACGGAGCTGTTGGGCCGGGGCGTGGCCTACTGTGCCGCCTGCGATGGGATGTTTTACAAGGACAAAACGGTGGTCGTGGTGGGCGGCGGCAATTCCGCCGCGGCAGATGCCCTCCTTCTCAGCCGCGTGGCGAAAAAGGTGATCCTCGTCCACCGCAGAGACACCCTGCGGGCCACCAAGATCTATCACGAGCCACTGGAACAGGCCGAAAATGTGGAATTCCGCTGGAACAGCACCGTTTCCGCGCTGATTTCCGGGGACAGGCTGACCGGCGTACGCCTGCGGGACACCGTCACCGGTGAGGAAAGCGTGGTGGACTGCGACGGCGTATTTGTCAGCGTGGGCCGACAGCCCGCCACGGCGCTGGCGGTGGGTCAACTGGCGCTGGACGGCGGCGGCTATATCGTGGCCGGAGAGACCACGGAAACCAGTATTCCCGGCGTTTACGCCGTGGGCGACGTGCGGACGAAGCCCCTCCGTCAGGTGGTCACCGCCGTGGCGGACGGCGCGATGGCAGTCCACATGGCGGAGAAATATATCGCGGAAAACCGATAAGGGAGGTAGATTGAAAAAGCCATGTTTAAGGTCAGGCCGGATACGACCGCAGTGGGGATGCCGACATATCTGCAAGGCAAACTGCCAGAGTGATGGTAGATAAGATCACCCATGTAAGATCGGGAGATATGTTGTCTCTCCATATCCAGTCCACGCAACAGTGAGCAACTGAACACAAAACACAGCCACAGATGTACTCTGCGGCTGTGCTTTTATGCATAGTACTTACGGAAAGGATTCGATAAGCAGATTTCTGTGATACGGATTTTGGATTCTCGCAGAGAGGAATTTCGATTGAGTAAAGCATATGAGCAGAAAATTGACGTGGTAAATGTCATTACTGCTCCAGAAATTGAAATGCTGATTATTCATGCGGAAGGAGCATATGATCAGTTTAAGCGTTCTGGAAAAAACCAAGCGAATTTTGTAAAACAAATCTTCGGATGCATGATGTGAAGTCGTATGAGATAGAATCGTCTTCGATGCCTCGTTGGGAAACCAACGAGGCATTTTTTTTGCCCCAATCCGACTGTATAGGACACTGAAAAAATCAAAACGAACCGTATGTAGTCCTGCAAGGACAACCAAAGTGCGCCTACGAGGCCAACGCGAAACAGGAGGATTCTTGTTAAACTTACTTTGTAAGGACGAAAGTCCGGATGTCCCTTGAAAACTGAATACTCATTCTTCAGGTACATTCCTGTTTGGTCGAGCCTTCGACTGCACGCCATGAAGCCCATCGGGGCGATAGCGGTTTCGCAGAAGCAAATGCCGGATTGCAACCGGCGGCGGTGTTAAAGCCGGACAGGGACAATGATACTTCCGTAATTCGCGGTCCGGCCATAAGGAAGGCGGGATGGTTAAATTCCAATGGAGCAGTGAAGCACACTGCCGCCTGTGAGAAATCCTACATCTCTGGGGTGATAAGAAAAAGTACAGAGAAACCATATTTTCAGAAAGCGCTGCCGGGTGCTGTATCAGCATGATACCTGGCAGGCTTTATCCATATCAGTGTATGGAGATTGGAGACAACAGAAAATGAAAGAAAACTGGGTTTATCGGCGAGGTGATTTATATCTCGCCAATCTCGGTGTTCCGGTTGGATCAAAGCAGGGCGGTGTTCGTCCTGTTGTGGTTCTTCAGAATGATGTCGGTAATTATTATGCGCCGACAATCACGATTGCTCCGCTGACATCAAAAATTGAGAAGAAGCGAAAGCAGCCAACGCATTTCTTTCTCCGTAAAGCAAAGGGACTGGCAAAACCGTCTATGGTATTGGCAGAACAGCTCGACACCTGCGACAAGATATGCGTGATTCGCTATCTTGGGCGGGTAAGTAAGGGTCAGATGCGTGGGATTGACGAAGCTGTAAGGATTCAGCTTGGTTATTACATTCCGGAACAGGTAGAGAAAAAAAGACAGGGCAAATGCCGAAAGGAAGGCGAAGAAGGCGATGGATAAACTGATTACAAGGAAGGAAGCAGCCAGTATACTGGGAATCAGCGTAAAAACACTGGATGCTGCAAGAACAGACGGTTTGATCTCCTATGTTCAGTATGTGGAAAACGGCTGCGTTTATTTCACGGAAGTGGGGATTCAGGAGTACATTGCAAAATGTACGCACCGTGCAAAACCGATGGAACGTGCTGCGACATATCGCAAACCTCGAAGCTTTCGGCGGTAAAAATCGACATCGTTGAGTATGGACGATGAATCCGCAATAATGAAAGCAACAACAGGATTGGAGGTAATGATATGGCGGCAAGAAGAATGATGCTTCCCGATTATGGTACGGTGAGTATGAAGGGAACGCAGTATTATCGAACCCGTGTAACAGATCAGCAGGGGCGGCGGGTTTCCTTATATGCAAGAACGAGAGAGGAACTGTACCAGAAGGAACAGGAAGCGATCCAGCAGATTGAGAACAAGACGTATCGCCGCAGTACACCTATATTACGAATCTGATTCATGCTTCGGTTGATCCGAAGACCGTTCAGTATCTTGCCGGTCATGAAAGTAGCAAGATCACCATGGATATTTACGCCAAGGTGAAATATAATCGCCCAGAGCAGCTCGCAGGAGTGCTGGAAGATGCTTTTGCATCGTGGGATTAAGAGTAAATCAGAAAAAACTTGGGGCAGGGATGGTCAAAAATCCCTGCCCTTTTTACATACATTCGACATCCTTGAAGGAAGTAGTGTACGCCATGATAATAAGAGTAGCAACACCCAATGTATGAAGATAGACGAGGAGGAGAACACATGGCTAAAGGAAAAAAGTGCCCTGCTGAACTTCCGGAATACGGAACAGTGATGATGAAAGGGGTACAGTATTACCGCACCCGGATTACAGATGCAGACGGAAAGAGAGTGGCGATTTATGGGCTGACACGCGAAGAATTATATGACCGGGTGGAAGATGCCCAGAAGAAAATCGCGGAAGTGGTTTTCCACAGAGAGAATCCGACCGTGGAAGAGTACTGCGAAAAATGGCTGTTGATGCGGTCTGGAACGGTAAGAACCAATACGTTGGAGGGATACGCGCGGATGGTGAATCGGTACATCGTGGGGCCGATTGGACAGATGTATATGGATGAGGTGACCACAGATGACCTGCGGCTGCTGATGGTTCCGCTATCAAAAGGTTCTTCCGGAATGTATGGTCAGCTCAATATGCTGATTAAGAACATTTTTAATTCGGCAGAAGAGAGCAAGGTGATCAAAGAGAATCCATCCAAAACGATTTGCGCAAGAGGAGGAAAGCCTGCGAAACGGCGCGAAGCTTTGACGGATGAACAGACTGCCATTTTGCTGGATAGCATTCGTGAGCTACCACCGTATGTTTTCGTAATGATCGGCTTGTACGCGGGATTGCGTAGAGAAGAGATTCTTGGATTGAAATGGGACTGCGTATTCCTGAATGAAAAAACGCCGTACATTTCTGTAAGGCGTGCATGGCATGTGGAAGGCGGTGAGCCGGTGGTCAACACACTTTTGAAGACTCCGGCAGCGAAGCGAGATGTTCCGATTCCCAAATGCCTGGTAGCCTGTCTCAAGGAAGCAAGGGAAAAATCAGAATCGGAATATGTGATCTCCAATTCAAAGGGAACTGTTTTGACGGAAGCACAGTTTGTGAGGGTCTGGAAGTACATAACAGTCCGTTCCACCGCAGAACGCTGTTATTACACCTATGTAAATGGGCAGTCCATCAAGCATAGAATAAAGCCAAGGCTTGGTGAGCATCAGCCGAACAATCCCAAGCTGGTGTATACGATGGACTTCAAGGTGACTCCGCACATGCTGCGGCACACCTACATCACCAATCTGATTTACAAAGGTGTTGATCCAAAGACGGTGCAGTATCTGGCAGGCCATGAGAACAGCAAAACGACTATGGACATCTATGCGAAAGTCAAGTATAATAAACCTGAGAAATTAAGCAGCGTTGTGAATGCTGCATTCGGGCTGCGTTAAACTGCACCAAAAATTCCTCGATTTCGTGGGTTTACCTATGGGTTTACTGAGAGAGGAAAACCAGAAAACCCGCATAAATACTGGACTTTTTGGACCAAGGATAGGTGAGTACGATCTCAAAGCAGCTCGTCGCGCTCCGCAGTTCAGCAAGCGATAATCGACTGCTCAGACTATATCAAAAGGTTTACAAAAGCCCGGAAAATCAAGGTTTTCCGGGCTTTTGCTATATCTAAACGGGCTGATATGGTTTGACCAAATTTGGCAAAACGAGAGCCGATTTCATCCAATTTTTAGTGGTCCGCAAGTGGTTAACTGGCTAAAAAGAGGGCAAAAAGAGGGGGAAGTGGTTCCTAAAGTGGTTAACCGAGAGCTGATTTTTTGGGGGCTTTTCAGCCCTCCTTCCCCTCGTTTTTTGGCTGTGGCAGTTTGGCATAGTTTGAGCTAATTTGAATAATTGAATATGAATTTGATGTAGCACACAGTATAAATGCTGGGTGCTTTTTTCATTTCAGGAACTCGTATTCCGGCGATAGAAAGAGCCGTCACTTCACTGTTAATTTTGAAGTGGCGGCTTTTTCTATTTCCAGAAGCAACAGCAATAATTAGAAATGAGGTGAAGTCAATGAATACGCAAATCATCGCCATTGCCAACCAGAAAGGGCGCTATGTGCCAGTGGCACATGTTTAGCGCCGACCGGAGCGGGAGCGGAGAAGCGTTGGCAAGACAACGACCTGTGCCAACTTGGGAATCGGGCTGGCGCAGGCCGGAAAGAAAGTCCTGCTGATCGACGGAGACCCGCAAGGCAACCTGACGATCAGCTTAGGCAATCCCCAGCCGGACAAGTTGCCCTTTACGCTGTCGGACGCTATAGGGCATATCCTGATGGATGAGCCGATTCATTCCGGCGAGGGTATCCTGCATCACCTGGAGGGAGTAGACTTGATGCCCGCCGACATTCAACTTTCCGGTATGTGAATATAATTTAACCTGTTGTGCTAGATAAAATAATATAAAGAAAC
>NZ_QWGJ01000019.1:0-7503 GCF_003435225.1 Clostridium sp. AF28-12
GAATATAAATTTTTACTGACAACTACCTTGACAATCAGCGCAAGAAGCAAATTAAAACTAGGAGGATAATTATGGGACATTTTGATGATTTTGATTTAGATATTATTCAGGTAGATTCAACAGCAGAGAATGAAACAAAGGGAGTTACTTCAGGATTTTGGTGCTCCTATATTACAGGAAAGTTTGTAGATTCATTATTTGAATCCTGTGCAACCTGTGCAGCTAATCCACTTTCTTGTGATTGCTCAGCATCTGATATGACGGCGTGCAGAGGTAATGGCTTGGCACGTTGTTAAGAGATTGTGATTAAAATGTATTAAATAAATGAGTTTACTTCTTGCAACTTTTTTATATGGAGAATATATGCACGATGGACGAACAAAGGAAATGTGAATTAAAAATAATTGCCGGCAAAATAGGATGGATCTTATTGATTGCGTATTTGGGTTCGCTAATACTTTTGCGAATAATGCCGATTGTTGCTGAAAATATGGCTTTTTATATATTTTGGGCTGGTATCGTATGGATGGGAATGAAAAAATGGGGAAGGTTGTCTTTGCTGGATACATGTTATTCTAAAAACAAATATGAATTATCCGTATTGGAAAAAGGTTTATTAACGGCATTTGTAATATTTTTATCCCATGTTTTTTGTGCATTCTTTTTGTTTTTGTATGCAAAAGTATTTCAAGACATCGTAATGATGAATGATAAAAGTTTACACAGTGGTTTAGATATTTTCACAGGTGTAATACTGGGACCTCTGGTAGAGGAATGGATTTTTCGGGGAATTCTATGGTCTAAGCTGAAGTCTTATGGGGAGGGATTTGCAATTTTAGCAACAACTATACTGTTTGCTATAATGCATGGTCAGGGGTTATTATTAATATTTCTTTTGATTGGTTTTTTTTCAGGTGTTTTGGTCTGCCTCACAGGAAATTTATGGTATGCTATTACTTTTCATGTTATTCATAATCTGGAGATTTTCTTGTGGGAAAATAAATTGTTTTCCTTTTCAATGAATATGGTTTTAACCATGTTATTAAATGCAGGACTCTTTTTAATGCTTTTAATCCTGCTATTGCTCTGTAGTAAGAAGAATATACTTTTACATTTGTATTATTGTAAAAAGAAATTATTAGAAAAAATTATTTCTGAAAAAAGTAGATTAGTAGTTTTTTTTAATACAGCTGGAATTATGTCATTTGTTTTTTATTTTGGAGTTTCATGGCTGATATCGTTGGTTTCTTTTGGACTAAATTTATAAAGGTAGGTGTTATTTCATGAAAGGTAGTGAGTCGCAGAAATGGTCTGTCAACTTTATTGATGGCTATTTTGAGTATATTTTGAGTTTATATAAAAAAGAGGAATTATCACCCAAATGCTATATGGATTTGCTTATTATTATTTCGGATGCAATAGATTATCTAAAGGATCCTGTTTGGGAAGAAGTTGGTTATTCTATATGTAAAAAAATAAAGGAAGAAATTGAAAGAGATGGAATAAATCCATATCGGATAGGTATGTTTGGCAGTCTTGGACGTCAGGCCTTTGCAGTAGATTTATATAATAAAAATACAGGTAATCTGAAAAAATTTTCTTTAAGTTTAAATGATTTGTTGATTAAAATTGCATCAAAGCGAGCTCAAATGTTGTTGGAAGAAAAACCAAGTACATATGCATCGCATTATGATTGCATAGGGGGAATATCTGGTATATTATCGTATCTCGTAGATACTGAAATTGGTAAGAAACAGGAAGAATTGTTATTTCCTTTGGTTAGATATTTAACATCTCTGACGGATAAGTATCAATACAAAAAAGAGCAGGTTTTGAGATTCCATATTCCAAAGGCAAATTTATATACGGATTTTGAAAGAAAATTATATCCAAACGGACACTTGAATTTCAGTTTATCACATGGGATGTTAGGTCCACTTATCGCTTTGGGAAAAGCGAAAAGAAACGGGATAGAGCTTAAGGGAATGAATGAAGCAATAAATACTATTCAAGAATTATATAACAGATATGAGACAATGCAAAATCAAAAAGTTGTCTGGCCATGTTACATTTCACCGAGGGAATATTATTACAATTTAAAACCAAAATATGCCTCGCTTTTAAAAATACAACGTTCTAGTTGGTGTTATGGGAATGTGTCGGTTGCGCGTGGCTTGCAATTAGTAGCACGATATTGTAATGATTATTTGAACGAACAAAAATATAAATCTTATTTAACTGATATCATAGATGCGCCTACAACTAGTTATCACTTGGATAATCCAGGATTGTGTCATGGTTATGCCAGTATGCTGGCAATTGGTAGTTATTTCTATTCTGAAAATAAGTCAAATAGATTAAATGCACCTATAGATAGATGCGTCTTAGAGTCTAAAAATATTTTTTATGAAAATGGATTAAAAAGCACATCTGAGATTATTGATCAGTATTTTGAAGCGGATGTTTCGCTTTTACAAGGAGCTGGTGGTTTTGTAGCGGGATTATTAGAATTTATATTACATGATAGGGATTTTGGTAGACTTTTAATGATAAAATGACGAAAGTAGATTTTTATATGCAAAAAAAAAATGGTTTAATTAGTTCATTGCGTTTTTTTAAAAAAGCTATTCAGTTGATTGGATCTTTAAGTAGATGCTATGTCTGGGTGCAATTATTTTTAACAATTGTTTTGAATGTCAGCCCTGTTCTTTCTTTGTTGATTATGCAAATGATTCTTAATGCATTACAGTTAGCCTTTGTTGATATTATGCATATTATAAAGTTGATATTAATATATGTTTTTTTAGATCTAATACAAAGCTTTATTCAGGCATTGGCAAATTTGTATACATCAAAAGTAGAACTAAATTTTAATTTGTGGTTGAAAAAGAAACTATTATTAAAAACAGCATCGCTTTCTGTACAAGATTTTGAAGCTAGTGAGACGTATGATTTGATTCGTCGAGCTCAATATGCTGAAAATGGTTCTATTATATATTTTGTTAATACTAGCATTCAGATAATAGGAGTTTTGATTTCGTCCCTATCGTATTTGCTTATTTTGTTTACATTGGACATTAAACTTTTGCCCTGTGTTTTGTTTGTCCCAATTATTAAATATATTATTTCAGTGAAAATTAATAATAAAAGGTTTGCCCTTGTTTATAACAGAGCACCAGATGAGCGAAAACAGTGGTATTGGAGTTTTTTGCTAACTAATGGAGTTGCTGTAAAAGAATTGAAACTAAATAATTTAGCAGATTTTTTTGTTTCAGAATTTGAAAAACTGACAAATATATTTAATAACCAGGATTACAATCTTTCAAAAAAAAGCATCATTCAAATGCTTATATTTACGCTTATTGAACAAATAATAGATGGTTGCATTTTTTTATATATTATTTTGCGGGGAATTGGAGGGGAGATTTTAATTGGAAGTGTTGTAACGTATACTCGTTCAATTATTCAGGCCAAGTCCAGTGTGAAAAATATTTTATCCAAATACGCAGAGGTAAAAAGACATGAGCTAAATATTTCTCAGATATATCAGCTGTTGGATTTAACGGAAGAAGAAACTACCAATAGTGGTATCAAAATTACATCCCTTGAATCAATAGAAATTAACAATTTGTCTTATCGATATAAATGCAGTAAAAAATATGTTCTAAAAAATTATATATGTCTTTTTGACTATCTTTTTATATCTTCTTAAATGTCCGCAAAGCCTTATTTTATAGGCTCTACGGGCATTTTGCTTTTGTGGTAAACCTCGCATATCTAGGTCTATCTTCTTATATTTTCGCTATCAAGCGTGGTTAAAATCGTGGTAAATACTTCTTATGCAATTAGACGCTGAACCTCTGATTTTGCGGTATCTATGGACGCATGAGCGTACCAGTTCATTGTGATACTGATATTTGAATGCCCCATGATATACTGTAAATCTTTCGGGTTCATGTTCTTGCTTGCCAGCCTTGTGCAGAATGTATGGCGTAGCGTATGCGGTGTGATATGTGGCAAGGGATTGTCCTTGTGGTGCTTGTTGTATTTCTTTATCATACGGACAAATAAGGCGTTGTAATCAATCGCAACTTTGGGCTTGCCTTTATGATTGACAAATAGGAAATTGCTCCGTCCGTCTATCACAAATGGTTCTGCCTTTGGGTGTTTCTTCATAACCCGTTGAAATGCCTGTATTGTTTCTCTGCTTAATGGCACTTGCCTTATTCCGCTCTTTGTCTTAGGCGTTTCAATATAATAACCCTGTTCCTTGCTCTTTAGTAACTGGTGGTCGATAACCACAACCTCATGGATAAAATCAACGTCCATGATTGTCAGTCCGCACAGTTCCGAGATACGAAGTCCTGTCTTTAACAGTATCAGCACATCATCATAATACTTGTGATACACATTGTCCGTCTTGATGAATGAGAGTAGGGCTTGTTCCTGTTCCTCTGTCAATGCGACTTTCTCTTTGGTATCATTTTCTAGGACTTCACTTAACTTGAAATCAAAAGGGTTTTTCCTTACACAATCGTCTTGTATGGCGATATAGAATGACGCTTTTAACGAGCGTTTATGGTTGTTAATGGTGTTATAGGAAAAGCCTTTGTCTTTCATGCGTAATGCCCATTCCTTAGCGTCAGAGGGTTTTATCGTATCAATGCTCCTAGCACCTAACTTGTCCTCTTTCAATAACCGCATGAGCTGTTCCCGTTGTTTCTGTGTGCTTTTCTTCACGTTTGCCCTCTGTGTGTTCTGTTTAGCGTAGAGTTGGCAAAGCGTCATTTTCTTGCCTGTGCTGTCGATACCGTCCTCAATATCCCGTCTTATCTGCTGTTCCAGTTCACGAAGTGAGGGTTTTTCCCGTTTTCCCTTTGGTGTCGGGTCTGTGGGTGTCAATCTCCAAGCATACACATATTTTGTGTTTCCAAATGCGTCCACATATTTATATAAGTATTTTCCGTCTGTTCGTTGGCTCTCTCCAGTATGCAGGATACGTTCTTTGCTATCCCGTCTTTTTTCTTTCATGGTGTCTGCTCCTTTCCTTGTTGGAAAGAGCCTTGATATGACTTGTGTTCATCATAACACATACAAGGCTCATTTGCATTAGATTGCGTCCAATTTATCAATGACCTTTTCAAACTGTCGGCGTTTAATCTGTATGCGGTTGCCATTCATAATGAGCCAGCCAGCGTCCTTGTTTTCCTCTGCCAATCGTCTTAACTTGTTTTCTCCGATACGGAAATATTTTGACGCTTCTTCAATGGTAAGGGTGTACTTTTCCCATACAGGAATATCGTTGTTATTCATTAGATACCCCCTTTCCCTTGTTTTGTGTCATACTGGATATAGGGGATAAGGTCGGTGCGGTTTATCCTCTGTAAGTGGGCGGTTAGTTTGCTGGAAAGGGAATTACTGTATCTTGCCTTATCAAGCATAGTTCCCACTTTTTCCAGTCCACCTAATGCGTCATGTTCTTCTAAGAAGTAAAAACTTTTGACAGCGGAAATCACGCCACCCTCTGTGAGCCATTGCTGTGTTTCTTCAAGAGAATTATGTAGTTTCGGTACTTGCACTTTCAAGACTTCCACAGCCCCTAAAAAGCGTTCCCAAAACCGACACGTTTTCCATCTGCTCTTATTACTTTCATTTCTGTTTGGCACGACAAAGCGTAGGTTGTTTGCCAATAGCCCGAAAGCCAGTTCCCCAAGTTCCAGCGGTCTGTCTTTGAATGTCATGGCAAAAGCATGAGCCTTATCATCACGCAGTTGCATTTCTGTCCGTTTCCAACTGCCAACTTCATCAAGTGTCTTATTATGTTTTGAACAGACTTCCTTATCTTTATCATAAAAGCGGTAGGACAATCCCGATTTACCAGCACCGATATAAACAGTCTTTGCGGTGTCGAAATCATCAAACTTGCTTTCGTCAAAGTGGTAGCCCTCACTATTAGAAATAAATTCCTCTTTTTCGCATTTCTTCTTTATCTGCTCTATGGTAAAGAATGGCTTTTCGTTCTTATCATCAATGGCAATATCAAGTCTTGTAAAATGGAAGTTATCCAGTCCGTATCTTCGCTCACAACGTCGGAACATATCTCCAAAGGTACAATTCCTACTATCGAGAATACGGAAAATATCATCACAACCTCTGCCAGTCATAACAAGATAACAGCCTAGCCCCTGTGGGTTGTCCTCTGTCTTTCTTGCGTCCCCCGATACATAAATATCTCCAATCTGCCAGCGTGCTTGATAAGTCTTGAATTTTATCGTTGCTGGATAAACATTGAAAATGTCAGTCGGTAAACCTAAAATGTGCATGATTACATCTTCAGCGGTTGCAGTATCAAATACAATGCTGATGTAATCAATCTTAACGGATAAATTTTTGTGTGTAGTTATAGTGCATTACTCCTTTCGTACTTCCCGTTTTTTTGCGGGGTAAAAATCGTGTTTTGTCCTTTATTTATCACAGTTTCTAGGTACTATGACATGTATGCGCAGGGCGGTGTTACATATACGCCCTCTGCGAACGCCTTTAGGCGTTCCTTTTCCAAAAGGAACTGTCTGTCCGAACACGTCTGGGGGACGTGCCCCGTCCAGCCAGCCCCTTTTGGAAACCACTATTTTCGGTCTGATAGTCCATGCTTATTCATGCTATCAAAGTGAAAATGTATCTTCTCTATGCTTACTCAAGCGTGTGATTGACCTTATCGTGCTTAATCACTCTATCTGATACGATAATAACGCCATTAGAATTACTTGTCAAGAAGTTTTTGTTGACTTTTAGATGTAGATTAAGTATGATATGCTTATAAATACCAAGAAAAGCAACGAAAGGAGCGGTTATACTAAGTTATGGAGCATTACGAAAAGAAAATCAGTTTCTTAGGAGAGAACATACAGACCATAAGAAAACACAGAGGAATGAAACAACAGGAACTTGCGGATAAAATCGGTATCAATATGCAGAGCCTTTCCAAGATTGAACGAGGTGTGAATTTTCCTACCTTCGATACATTAGAAAAGATAATGGACGTGCTGGGTGTAATGCCCAATGAATTATTATCGGGAGAATGGAAGTATGTTAATCAATCCGAAAAGGAAGTCTGCCAGTTTTTAAGAATTGAAGAACGATTAAATGCAGAACTAAAACATGGACATTATGACAACTTCTTTGACAGCGAGGAAGAATGGCTGGAATATGAGTTGGAAAAGTTACGGGAATATATTACCGACTACATCAACGGGAAAAGTATTGTAGCGTCCGACCTTTATCCAATCAAAGAATTTATCCAGCATTTGAAGTTTCAAAAACTGTTAGACCGCTATGATGATTTATACAGCATGGATATGTTCGGGGAAAGCATAGAGGGACATAAATATAGGACACCTTATCAAGTCGTAAAAATGATAAACCCCAATTCAAAAGAAGATATGGAATTATTACGGGAAGTATTGAAAAATAACCATTTTGATGATGAGGACGAATAACTTTTTC
>NZ_QWGJ01000019.1:7513-48894 GCF_003435225.1 Clostridium sp. AF28-12
CATTTTGATGATGAGGACGAATAACTTTTTCCCTCTTTGTAGAAGATACAGCAAACAAAAAGCCCAGTAAAGAGTGCAAAGCACCACCAATGGTGGCAAGGCTCTTGACAGGGCTTTTTCTTTTCTGTGGAGGGTAATCAAGAGGAAGAAAAGATAAAATTTGATTTGTGGTAAATCGGATAATATCAATGAAATTGTCACGGTACAAATTTGGGCTATATAAGGAATAGTAACTGGAAGATTGTAGGGTAATCAAAAAGGCGTGTATTTTAAATCAGAGATACACGTCTTTGAAATGAATGAAATTCAATGAATTTTATTCATTGACAATCGTTCATTCACGAGATATAATTTTAGTGAAAGGAGTTGATTACATGAATATTACGAAACAAAAATCACAAAAGACTTTTGATAAGCAAGCTGCCGATTATGATACAAATATTCAGGGGGAACATGCTCGAAAACTCTATAAGCCGATTATAGAAAATTTAAAAAATAAGAATATACATTCTATATTAGATTTAGGTTGTGGAACGGGTGCGTTACTTAAAGAAATAAAAGAATTAAATATAGCAGAACAACTATTTGGAATAGATATATCTCCCAATATGCTTGAAATTGCAAAAAATAAACTAGGAAATGATGCAACACTTATCTTAGGCGACTCTGAGAGATTACCTTTTGAAGATAGTTCTTTTGACGCCATTGTATGTAATGACTCATTTCATCATTATCCACAACCAGATATTGTAGAGAAAGAAGTGTCTAGGTGTTTAAAGCAAAATGGAGTTTTCATTATCGGTGATTGTTGGCAACCAATCGGAGCAAGACAGATAATGAATTACTATATGAAACACAGCAATAGTGGAGATGTAAAGATTTATTCAAAAAAGGAAATGTTGTTATTATTATCAAAAGACTTCCACGAAATTGAATGGAAATCTTTTGGCACAAGATCTTGTTTAATTATAGCATACAATAATTAAACCGCAAGAAAGGAAAGAAAACAATGCGTATTTCAAAAGAACCAGAGGAACGTAAACAAGAAATTTTAGAAACAGCCATTAAATTATTTAGTGTAAATGGGTTTGAAAAAACTTCAATATCAGACATAGCAAAAGAAATTGGAATAGCACAAGGATTATGTTATAGATATTTCCCATCAAAAGATGTACTTTTTCAGTCTGCTATCAATGAATATTCAAATATTTTAGTCGCCAATATGACAAAAAATATAAATATAAAAAAGGATAGTTTAAAAGATATTTTGCGGAAGATGATACTTTTTGCAGAACAAGAAGATGATACATATTATCCAGTTTTTCATAATAACCAAAATAAAAATTTCCATAATTTATTAACATTGAATGTATGTGAAAAACTTTTTCCTATTGTATCTGAAATTATTGAAAGAGCAAATTACACAAATGAAATACAAGTCAATGATGTTGAAATGTATGCCAGTTTTTGCATATATGGACAACTAGGAATTATTTTAAATACCGATATATCAATTAAAGAAAAGAGTTCACGGATAAAGGCATTTTTTAGGGACTTGTTTAGGCTTTAAATCTTCCCCTGCCAAAAGGCAGGGAATATTTAAATAAATTAAATGAATAATTTTCATTCAATAGGAGGAATTAAAATGAACAAAAATATTGATTTTGTAAACGGAAACACAAAAAAATGTTTACTTGAAATGACTGTTCCTATGATAATAGCTATGTTTTTAAATATGGCATATAATCTCGTAGACAGTCTTTGGATTGGAAATTTGTTAGGTGAGCAGGCATACGCAGCGTTAACAAACTCGACACCTATTATTTTAATCTTAACTTCAATTGGTATGGGAGCAACAAACGGGTTAGCCATTCTATTATCACAGGTAATTGGTGCGAAAAATGAGCAAAAGAAAAAGAATATTATAGTTACTTCTTTTTTTGTATCTATAATTCTTTCAGTGTTTATGACAATTGTGTTGGAGATTTTTTTAGAGCCTATTTTGATAGTTTTAAATACACCGACTGAAATTTTTGATATGGCAAAAAATTACTTATCTATATATGCTTTGGGATATGTAGCAGTTTATTTGTATTTATACTTTACAGCCATTTTAAGAAGTTTTGGCAATACTATGTTTCAAGCAGTTGCAATGCTTGTGTCTACTTTATTGAATGCTATTTTAGATCCTATTTTCATTAACATAATTGGATTTCACGGAGCGGCAATCGCAACCTTAATATCACAGATTATTTGTTTGGCGTTTATGTGCATTTATATTTATCGTAAAAAATTATTTAACCTTTCACTATCTGATTTTGATACAAAAGAGATTATGCCGTTTGTAAAAAATGCTGTGCCGTCTGTCATTCAACAAAGTATTCCTGCTATTAGTACAACATTTTTAACTGCTATTGTTAGTACTTATAGTATTTCTGCTATTGCTGGCTACGGAGTTGCTGGAAAATTAGAAATGATATTATTTTATCCTGCTATGGCTCTTAATATGGTGTTGACTTCAATCGTAGGGCAATGTATTGGAGCACAACGTATCGACAGAGCAAAGAATTATCTGAAATTGGCGTTAAAATATGGTATTGTTGTTTCAAGTGTATTATCAGCAGTTGTTATTTTCTTCTCTAAACAGTTGGCAAAATTGTTTGTTTCCAACGTAGCTGTAACAAATGTTGTCAGCCATTATTTTTTAATTGTTAGTATCGGTTATGTTCTTTACACTATTACTAGTTGCTACTTAGGTACTTTAAATGGTATAGGAAAACCAACAAAAAGTATGATACTAATGATATTCTACTATATTATTATTCGTATTCCTTTTGCCTATCTATTATCTTGGCTGGCAGAAAATTTAAATGGTGTTTGGATAGCGATTTTAATCAGTCACATAGTCGCCTGCATTATAACTATTTTAACAAGTAATCAAATTATTAAGCGGTTATATGGAAAACTTTATGATAGGACTAAAAAAGCAAGATATAAAAGCATTGAAAGTAACTGCTGTGGAAAGTTTTAGGAATAATCTTATACGATTATGCACTACCTAACAGCATTTTATCAACAACTAAATATTTTACAATATTAAAAGTTCGTACAGACGGTATATTTTGTACGGACTTTTTTCTTGTTCTTCTTTTTGTATTTTCCAAAGATATAGACGGTATCTCCGTTTATATATTTCAGCGTATGCGGAAAGGAGGTGAGATTATGAACCCATCTTCTTTCGAGCATATCGTTAGAATACAGTTTAATGCTTTGATGATGACTGTTATTAAATGCACAGTAAAAAACAGAAACAGACAGTTTGCAAGACGTTCTAAGCGTGAAGTTTTATTCTGTGAATTATCAGATACGAAAAATGTTGAATGTGTAACTAAGGATAACTATTCTTGTGATTACATTTCGTTTGAAGTCTTGAATTTTACAATTCAAATATCAAATGAGAAACTTGCTGTTGCTTTATATAAGTTATCGAATAAAGAGCGTGATGTAATTCTATTACGCTATTTTCAAAGTATGAGCGACCAAGAAATAGCCGAATTATATCATGTATCACGTTCTGCTATTTATCGCAGAAGAAGTAACGGATTGAAGAAACTAAAAACAGTATTGAAAGAAAGGAATTGAACCAATGAAAAAAGAATATGGCTACCCTACATTAAAAGTAATATGTCAAGCGTCTGCTGGAAATGAAACTGCCATAAGAGAGATTTTGAAGTTTTATGACGCTTATATATGTAAATTATGCTTGCGTCCGTTTTACCACTCTGAAAGTGGTAAAATCATTATGCAGGTTGATGAAGAATTAAAAGGTCAAATCCATACAGAAATGATGAAAGCAATCTTGAAATTTGAAATCAGAGTAAAATAATCATACTACATGAATGAAAAACGGGAGATACACAGATATTTGTGCTATCTCCCATGTTGTTTTTGTGTCATATCAAGGCTCATTCAATCGTGGTAAATTCGTGGTAAAATGAATAGTTTTCTATACTTCAAAATGTTTGAAAGTATAGTGTTTATGCGGATAATCAAAAATCAGATATAAAATTTGTATAAAATATATCTTTTAAGATGAAAAAAGGGGATGTGTTTGCCCTTGTAGGTGCGAATGGAAGTGGAAAGAGCACGTTGAGCAAAATTTTATTAGGATTATATCTAGATTATGAAGGGGAAATATTAATAAATGGAATCGAACTACGAAAACTGGATATAAAAGCTTATCGTAATTTATGTGGAGGGTTATTTCAGGATTTTCTAAAATACGAGGCAACCGTTGCAGAAAACATCATGTATGGTTCTTTAGAATTGCTCAATAATGAATGCAGAATTAATGAAATATATGATATTTTCAAATTGAACAAATTATCTCCAGCAGAGGACAGAAATAAAATTTTGCAGATGCAATTGGGACACTGGTTTGAAAAGGGAAAACAAATATCAATAGGACAATGGCAGCGCCTAGCATTAAGTCGCGTGTTTGCAAAAGAAGCGGAGCTCTATATTTTAGACGAGCCCAGCGCATCATTAGATTCGTTATCTGAAAAAGAATTGCTTTGTGCGTGTTTTTCAGAAATGAAAACTAGAGATAAAATAGGAATTATCATAGTTCATCGTTTGCAAAATATTGAGAGGTATGCAAATTATATTATAGTGTTAGAAAATGGAGAAATTGTTGAGATGGGGGCATCAAAAGAATTAATTGATAAGGGGGGAAAGTATAAAGAACTGTATCAATATTGACAAGAACGCATAATGCTTGTTTAGCGAATGATTTGTCATTTGACTGCGGAATGAAGGAAGAATAGACTGTGGCATCTTATCTTCAGGTATTGGGGACTGGCTTCAAAATGCATTTTATGATATTATAAATAACAGTTTGTCAGTTCAGTGACCAAACAAATTTATGATTAGAAAAAACTTTGTAAAGGTAGAAGCTGCTTTTATGGAGAAAGAGGGAGAAGCCATGTATCAAATCGCAATATGTGATGATCAGCAGAGCTCTATTGATGAACTTGTACGGAATTTGAATTATTATAGAGAAAAACATAATACGGACATTTTGGAAATACCATATCAGAACCCGGACGGGCTCCTTCATGATATAGAACGAGGAATTCATTTTGATATTATTTTTCTTGACATAGAGATGCCAATGATCAATGGCTTAGAAGTTATGCGTGAATTGGCGGGGGCGCAGGTTGATTCTATTATTATTATCGTTTCATCACATTTACAGTATTCGATCGAGGCAATTGAGTTAAAGGTATTCCGGTATCTGATGAAAGGGTGCGAGGAAGAAATGTTTGAACGATATCTGACTGCGGCTTTAAAAGAAGTAGATGTAGCCAAGGAAGACAAGTATACGATCTCTACGGCCAGAAAGAAGATACTAATAAATTGTGAAGATATTATCTTCTGTTATAAGGAATCCAAAATGTCTGTCATGGTAACCAGAAACGAGACAACAAAAGAACGAAAAGCATTAAATAAGCTTCTGACAGATTTACAGGAAATCTGTGATTACTTTATAATGGTTGAAAGAGGCTACATTGTAAATATGCATTATATTGAAAAAATTTGTGGTAATGAGATTCGTTTAAGGAAAAGTGCTCAGACAATTCCTATAGGCAGTACGTATGATAGAGAAGTAAAAAGGGCGTTAAATGAATTTTGGAGAAAACGAAAATGAGCTGGGGTTGGGGAATGGAGATAATAGCCACGTTAATTGAGTGTTTCTGTGCGTTTTGTTTTATACAGAAAACAGAGGAAAAGCGAATGATAGGGCGGAATTTGCTTTTGGCAATTCCAATTACGGGAATTACGATCTGGACGAATCACTTTCAGATGGTTTCTTTTGGCCCTGTTATCGTTTTTCTTTTATATTGTTCAATTGTAACTTGGATGCTATACCGGGAACAATGGCGGGATGTGATGTGGCTGGTATGTATTTTTTTGATGTTGGTTATGGTTTTTGATTATTTTACAATGTCTTTATTGGGAACTTTCTCTGTTGATAAGGCTTTTATGCAGGAAGTTGTAAAAGCTGATTCAGACATTAGAAAGTTTTATCTTTTGTTTGATAAAATTTTGCTGGTGGTATTTTCTATGTTATTCAGAAAATACTTACAGGAATATGTAATAAAGAAGAAATATAGATTTATTATCATGGCGGGGATTATAGGCGTATTTCTTGTGTATATTACTTATAATTTCAAAAGTATTTATGCATTTATGGGGTGGAGTATTTACGTTTTAATCTGTGTGGCAGTTGCAATTTTATTATTTTTTTACAGACGGTGGAAAGATGCGGAGATTGCTAAGGCGGAATTGCAGGAGAAAGTTCGATCTTATATGCAGTACTATGAGGAGATATGTCAGAAACAAAAAGAAAACGAAAGAACTGTGCATGATGTAAATTATCATTTATTGAATTTATTACACTTATTTGAGAAGGAGGAATATCAAAATTGTCGAGCATATTTAGAAAAGCTGTTGGGAACTTTTCGGCAATGTTCATTTAGAACTTTTACTGGTAATCAGGCTATAGATTTTATTGTAAATTACAAAATGGATGAGGCTGAGAAAAATGGAATAAAAGTGATTATTGACATGGATGCAATCGGTGATGCTGATTCACTGGAGCAGTCAGACATCAATATTATTTTTGGAAATCTTTTAGATAATGCAATGGAAGCATGCAGTTATCTAGAGAAAGAAAAACGTTGGATAGAGATAAAATTGAATAGAGTAATGAAGATGCTGTTTATTACCATTCGTAATCCATACCAGATGCAACCGAAACGTGTACAGGGAGTTTTTGTGTCCAGCAAAAAGGACTCAAGGATACATGGGATCGGACTTAGCAGTGTTGAGCATTGTGTAAAAAAGTATGATGGTATTTTTGAATTAAAGTTTGATGACTCAATTTGTTCTGCAGAAGCACTGATTTTCTTTTAAAACTATAAATGAGCAAATATCAAAAAATGCACAAAGTTACCCTGCAATCTCTAAGACCTCTTCAAAAGTGGCACCGCTTTTTATTACCCGAAACAGATGCTTCAAATATTCTGCTTTCAGCTCCTGTTGCATATAGGCATAGCCTTCATCAAAAGAGCAATAGGTTTCTTTGCAAGTGCAACACATATAATGGACAAATGACATCATCAGCCAGTATCTCGGGATTCCTTTTTGGGAACGCAGCTGATATTTATCCAGACCAAGCTTTTTCCTGCTTTGTCGGAAAAACAGTTCAATTTGCCAGCGTTGGGTATAAAGTCTCAGGATTTCCTGCGTGGATAATGCTGCATTTGTTGAAACAAAGATCCGCAGTGCTTTTGGAATCCCAAAACATTCTGCTGGATAGCTCAGTAGGACCACTGCATTGGGAACATCATTCAGATTTCCATCATACCGGTATACGTAAAACTGCCTTTTATCAACGGTCACAAAGCTGATGTTTGGGTCTGTTTTCCGTAAGTGAAGGGCAAATACACTGGCTTTCTGGCGGATTCCGCAAGGATAGAGGATTCGGTTGGTTTTTAAAGCCCCCTATGGTGTAGAATCCTTTTTTAGCAAAGCAATCTATGACTTTGGCTGAAGTATACCAGCTGTCACAAAGGAAGTAGGAAACTACCGGTGCAATAGGAAGTTCTGCAGCAATATCCTGTATGATCTGGATCTTTGATTTTGTTTTATCATACAGAATAACGGCATAATTCAGAGTGATTTCATTGCAGGAAAGCATGACGGACACGATCTGGTGCCCACAATCCTGTCTGCCTTTCAGATGAGATTGATGAAAATACGCAGCTTCGATTGGATGCAAAGTCTGTGACGAAGGCTTTGTATGGGAAGCAATCGTATCATCCACAATGCAAAAGATAGGCTGACCGGAAATAGTCGCCTCCCGGTAGATCAAATACGCAACGCTGTTTCTTAGGGCATCCTGAAAAAGGAAATCATTCCACTTTCCCTGATTCAGGAAGTGAGCCACAGTCGTTCTATGATGTTGGCTGGTCAAGGCGAAATCCGTTGTTTTGTCACGGTATCCACGCAAAAAGACAGAAAGAATGATAGCCATAAAATGCTGTAGGTAAATATCGGATAAAAAACAGTTGAGGTTGAGAGCTTTAAAGTAATTGTAAATCTTATTGGAATGATGTATAATGTCTGCAACAGGCACCCCCTTGTTTGAATGAGTAGGTTGTTGGTCGCACTTCAATTATACATCATTCAGCAGAGGGTGTCTTTCTTTTGTGCAAAATTTAGGATTTACTCATTTATAGTTAAAATATAATTTACGGACGAAAAGGTGTATTTTGCGGACAATAAAGGAAAATTGAGAGATTGTCAGATATGATGTTAAGAAAAAGGAGAAACCATGCTGACCAATATAAGTAAAGCGAGTACAGCTTTTTTAATAAATAAAAGGGCTGTATCAGAAGAAAAGCAGAAAATTTATCAATATGGATTTGAAGTACTGTATTCTACGGCATTTGGATTAGGGACTATTCTTTGTCTGGGAATCATTGGACAAGCTCTGCCGGAAACGTTGATTTTTTTAACTTATTTTATTATAATCCGATTGTTTGCAGGTGGTTATCATGCGCCGAATTACGCAGGCTGTTTTTTGATAACGAACGCTGCGTATTTGGCAGAGCGGATGTTGGCAGAATATCTTCCGGAAAAGCCTTCTGTTTTATGGATTTTGTTTCTGTGCAATATAGTCTATATATGGTTAGAAGCTCCAGTTCAAACTCCACATCGCAGACTTAGCGCGAAACGTCTTAGGGTAAATAGAGTACGTACTCATATCAGTCTGATATTAAGCGTGATTGCTATGTTTTTCTACCAACGGTTTGGATTATTTTGGGTCATGTCCGAGGCAGTATCAGCATTGATGATTGTTTCGGTATTGATAATATTAACAAAAATTAAAAGGAGGAAATAATCATGGAGGTATTGTTATCCGTTGTCGCTACATTCGTAGAGATAATTGCAAATTTTGGTGCAGGTGCCGCTTCTCTTATTGCAGGGTATGAGCCAGAGATTCCGGAAGAATTACAGTAGTAATTAACATTTTGAAGCGAGTCGGTTTTGAACCAATGTCATTTAGTTAAGATAGTATTAGTAGGACTATTACAGGGAGTGTCGCAGAATAATTGATTAGTCAGCTATGGAGCGATGCTCCTCTCATTTATGTCAAAAAAATTGGAAATACTTTCCACGTGAAATTGATTTCCGAATTTCTGCCATACTTTAATACAGATATGTATAATCAGTTGTCTTTATGAGAATTTCAAATCAAACGACTGCATTCGGAAAGAACTCCTTCGGAATGGATCCAACAAAAAAACTTCTGTGGGTAGAATACTGTGAGGACTGCCGTAAACGCACCATAGCAAGTACCTGTTCATACGATTTATTTTCTGCAATAATAGTCTCATACAACACAGAGTCAAAAAAGTTGAGCACTTAACTTTTTTGACCGACTATGGAGGTTAGACTATGAGCAGTCAAACAAGTTTGGTAGCCGAGCAGGTTCGGTTACGGCAGTGGGCCGCACAGATACAGGAATGCCAGAGCCGTCCTGCAGATATGAAGGTTGAAACCTGGTGCAGTGAACATGGCATTACCAAAGCGAATTATTACTATCGCTTACGCCGGGTTAGAAAAGCATGCCTGGAAGCTTGTAATCCAGAATCGGCTTTTGTGGAACTTCCAATGCCAGCAGCAGAAACAATCCCCTCAGCAGATTCCTGCGGGGTTAAACCAGCAGCCGTTCTCCGCAACTCCAGAGGACTGGCGCTTGAAATTTATAACCACACTTCAGCAGATATCATCCGAAATATTCTGGAGGTGTTGGCTCATGCTGAATGATGCAACCGGGTTAAAAAAGATCTACCTTGCAGCTGGCTATACGGACCTGCGCAGGGGCATAGATGGTTTGGCAACGATGATCCGGTTCCGGTTTCAACTTGATCCTTACGATAAAAATACGCTTTTTCTGTTCTGTGGTAAGAGAACAAATCGTATCAAAGGTCTTCTCTGGGAAGGCGATGGTTTTCTGCTTCTCTACAAAAGATTAGATAATGGTGCATTCAGCTGGCCGCGTTCTGCAGAAGAAGCTCTGGAAATTTCGGCAGAGCAGTATGCGATGTTAATGCAGGGCCTGGAGATTATACCGAAGCATCCAATCCGACCAAACGATAGTCCCAAAAGACTGATGTAGTGTTTGTGCATTATAGAGAAAAATTTTTCCATGTTTTTCAGTCAAAAAAGCGATATTTTTATTTTACTGCATTTATCCACAGCATCCGGTTGTAAAAAATCGAACAACATGATTTTTCAGAGAACAACATACCGGATTTGCGGATAGCAGTACAGAGCATCTGGAATTTCAGGGAAATATCCCAGATGTTCTGTACTGTTATCCACCGTCATAATGACGAAAGGAAAACAGCCGCCGGGTGGCAGAAACTGCGTAAATCTGGTACAATGGACTCATTAAGAAAAGGAGTTCCTGCCATGGCGATCAAGTACACAGAAGAACAATTAAATAGCGTTGACAAGTCTATGCTGATCCAGATGTTTCTGAACCAGCAGGAGCAGTGACGTGATCTTAGGACTTGGAACAAGATTCGGTGAGGCGGACAGCTCCAGCTGGTATCAGGGTGTTACCTTCGATCCGGATAAGACGACCTTCCTTCAGGTGGATATCGATCCGAACGAGATCGGCAGAAACTATCCGGTAGAGATCGGCGCAGTCGGTGACTTAATGTGAACTCTTCATAAAAGTTACTCTAAAACCATTCTGACCACATGATTATAACTCATGGAGTCAGGAAGGTCATCACCTCATCGAGGCTTTTACCACTCTTGATGAAGGCATCCATGATCTGCTTTGCTTCGTATGAACGTTTCTGTTCTTGTAGCTGTTCTAGCTTTGAGGCAGTTTTATCGTATCTTTCCTTGAGCTTGGCTAATTCTTCCTGGGTTTTAGCTATTTCGGCATCGATGGATGATACTGATTTGACTCTTGCCATGGCTTTAAGCCTCCTTCCGTTTGCTGTTTATCAGCGACTGATTGCCTGCAAGACAGCTGGCGATCTCAGCCGCATTGGTCTGGACGGTGTCTTCATCTAAACCAAAAGCTGCAAGAATGTTTTTCTGCTTGCGGGTTACTGCATGGTCCAGGATATAGTTGCCATTGCTTCTTCGCACCATCTCGATCTTTTCCAGTTCACGGAGCGCGGCTGGAACAGTCAGATAGCTCGGATTACCATCGAGTTTCTGCATCGTTTCCTTCAGGAGATTATAGATCCTGTTCCGAACGATCAATGCTATAAACTCAATAAAAAATTTTGTTGAAACCGCTTCTGAAGACTGAACGCGCATGCTCTGACCGCCAAGGAAGGATTTATCGGCGCTGAACAGCTTTTCCGAAATATCACGGCCTTTGTACTGAATCAACGCCTGCTCTGCAGTCATCTTTTCCGAAGTGATGATGCAGAAGTATCCACAGAGGTTCAGCTCACGCTGTACTACATCGGACCGTTCCTGTACGCCGACAAGCTTTTTCCCCTTGTAGTACAGGTTGAAATAATCCTGATAGGTTTTTCCGAACTGCGTATCGCTTCCGATATGCTGATCAAGAAATTCGTGATAACGTTCTATCTTCTGCTCAAGCTTTTCTCTCTCGGCAGCCTGCCGGGACGGATTGTAAAATATATGGAAATACCGATTATCGGTATCATCCTCATAAAGTCTGGAGGTGATCGTCGTGCCATAGACCTTATAGGTCCGGATAAGACACTTGCGGTCTGTTTCAAACGTATTTCTGATGCTGTCAACCATCGATGCTACAAGAGATTTGCATCCCTTGGCCATGATGATGAATGAGTACTGGTTTTCATCCATGTACTGGATGTTTTCCTTGCTGAAGTATCCACGGTCGAGGATAAAGCCTATCTTTTTATAGCCGTACTCGATGACTTTGTCGACCATGCACCGAAACTGCGAAACATCTGTGATGGATCCCGGATACTCTTCGTAAAAGAGAGGTACACGGTTGGTCTTGTCAAAGGCAATCGATACATTGAATACAGGAATTCCTTTATCATCCTTTGCTTTTCCGAATTCGACCAGGTCGATATCACCTGCCTGACAATTCTTGTTGGTAGAGTCGTAGGATACATAAATTCTCTGTTTCTTATCTCTGCCGGCATTCCAGTCATCCAGAAAGGTGATGATCTGCTCGCGGCTCACTGTGCTGAGCAGTCTGCTCACCGTCACATCGCTGTAGATCTTCATCTGATCAGTGAAAAGCGGATGGCAGAACGCAAAATCCGGATAGTACTGACCGGCGTTATCCTGATCGATGATTGAGAACGACACAAGATCCAGAAACAGCCCTGTACTTTTGCCAAGTGGCTTATACAGCATTTCAGACAAATGGTATTCATCAAGCACATGCCTGATGACAATCCAGGAGCCTATGCGAAGACAGCAGCCTGCGGTCGGCATCATTTCGTTCTCCCGGAAGGACAGCATCAGGAAAATATCCCTGATACTGCTCATTCGGAAACATCATCGAAGAATTTTCTGAAGAAACTTTTCCGATGATGGCTCTTTTCGGAATAGCATATCTCTTTTTGCTCTTGTATTCCTGACCGTATTGGTATAGGACATAGGTGACAGAACCTTTTTTCTTGGTGATGATCTTGCCCTTTGCCTCAGGAATTTCAACCTGAAAATCGTAGTACATGGAGTTCCTCTGTTTAGTGTAATCGTTACACTAAATACACTGCAATTTCGGGAGAATGGCAAGCCCGAAAAGCTAGGAAATAGGCGGGTTTCAAGGATTTTTAGTGTAATTTGAACTCTTTTAGTGTAACTTCTTTGAAGAGTTCACACTTAAAGATCGCTCTGACCCAGATCTTAGAGGAAGTGAAGAAGATCTGTCCGGAGGGAAAGAAGAATCCGGGACTTCGCGAGAAAATCGCTGCAGCCAAGGCGGAGTTTAAGAAATCCAACGAGGCGATCTCCAACGACAACCGCTTCCCGATGACACCGCAGAGAATCTTAAAGGACGTCAAGGAGGTATTCCCGGAGGATGCCTATATCTTTACAGACGTAGGCTGGAACAAGAACGGTGTTGCCCAGCAGTTCGATATCACCGTACCGGGAACGATCCATCATACCTCCGGTCTTGCGAATATGGGCTTCGGCGCATCCGCAGTCCTTGGCTGAAAGCTGGGTGTTCCGGACAAGATCTGCCTGACACTGACAGGCGACGGAGGATTCGGCGTACAGCCGTCCTGCCTTGCGACAGCCGTTCAGGACGGAATCCCGTGTACATGGGTTGTTATGAACAACTCCGCCTTCGGAACCATCGCCGGTCTTGAGAACGCAAACTATCACCATAAATTCGGTACTGTATTCCACACACCGAACGGAGATTCCTATACACCAAGATGGTCAGCCGTGGCACAGGCTTACGGAATGGAATCCATCTGTGTACAGTCCGCGGAAGAGTTCAAGGGAGCTCTTGAGAAAGCACTTCAGGCAAACAAAGAGGGCAGACCGTTCCTCGTAGAGGCACCGATGGAGAACATCATCGTTCCGACACCGGGATGCTGGAACATCAACGATATCTACAGCCCGAATGAGCTTGTAAAAGAAGGTAAGCTGGTACGGAAAGAGAACGGACGCTACGTTGCTCCGAGCCACTCCAAATCCCACAATACGAAATAATCGGCAACTGTTGATACCCTCACAGTTACGGTTATGATAAATGTTCAGGTACGCGAAAAAATGCGCGGAAGACGGGACAGAAAAAATTCTTCCTCATAGTTGAGTGCTCACCCTATTATAGATAAATAACCCCATTAAAAAAATCTGAGAAAAACTCCCAATCGCCGGATGTGCCATGATCCGGTGAGAGGGAGTTTTTCGTTTAAGGAGCAGGAGATCAGGATCAACGTTAAAAGTTGTCCGGGTAGATTTTGAGGAGAATAAGACAATGTTCACGCATTGCGCAAACGTAAAGGTCAAACCACTCGCCTTTCACTAAAACCATTTTTAGTGCATACTTGAGAAAACCAATAGATTTTTCAAGGAGGACTAAAGACTATGGATCAGTGTACCCACGAAGTCCGTGCAGAGTACTGGCGAAAGATCATCCAGGCTTGTGGACAGAGACCTGCCGGACAATCAGCGAAACGATGGATGGACGAAAACGGCATCCGAGAGCAAAGCTACTACCACTGGCAGAGGCGCTTTCGGCAACAGGCTTATGCGGAAATGAAGGAGAACGTTTCTGTCCCTGCCACAACGGAAAAATCGGAGCTGGATTTTGTTGAAATTCCGTGTACTGCTGTTTCGGAAACAAATATTCGTCCGCTCTCCAATGAACCGGCTGCTGTTATCCGGACCGCATCATTTCAGATTGAGATCTCCAATGATATTTCAGACACTCTTCTCAGCCATATCTTACGGGAGGTGTCCCATGCTTGAAGACGCAGCCGGGATCCGTCGTGTAGTCCTTGCGTGCGGCACTGTTGATCTGAGAAAAGGGATCGATGGTCTGGCAACGATCATCGGTGATCGGTATGGGCAGAATCCTTTCGAGAAAGGAACCCTGTTCCTGTTTTGCGGGAAACGTTCTGACCGGTGCAAGGGGCTTTTATGGATGGGAACGGGGTTTCTGCTTTTGTACAAAAGATTTGAGGACGGAAGATTATCCTGGCCAAGAAATATCCAGGAAGCGGCAGAGCTTACAGAGGACCAGTACAGGTACCTCATGACAGGATTAAATCCCCTGGATCCCAGGATCAAAGACGTTGATCCGAAGCATATCTATTAAAACGTTTGTGAAAAACAGAGAAAATAAAACGCCAGTCTGACCGCCAAAAAGGGCGGTGTCTATTAATGGAATCCTCTCCGATGAGACGAACCGTTTGTCCTGTATGAAGATAAAAAAGAGAACTTTTAATTTTAAACGCCTTGCATTTCAAGTGACTGGAACAGGGCATCCAGAGACGTTCCGGGTAGGTAAAAATGACGGACCGGTATGGAAACCAGATTGGCATTTATCACCGATTTCTGCTATACTTTCCTTAGAAAGAAAGGCGGACATCATGTGTAAAAAATTCACTCCGGATGAACTGAATCAGATGGACCATACAGCAAAAAACGATGTTATCTTCCAGATGCAGGACCGGCTCGACAAGCTGGAACAGAACTATGAAACCCTCATAGAACAGGTCCGGCTTGCAAACCAGCAGCGTTTTGGTCGCCAGACAGAAAAACTGGATGATATCGCGGGGCAGCTCTCCTTTTTTAATGAGGCTGAAGCGAATTACGATGAAACCGCCCCTGAACCGGTCATGGAACAGGTTATCGAATCCGCAAAAAAGAGGTCCCGTAAGTCTAAAAAGAAGGGACAGAGGGAAGAAGACCTGAAAGATTTCCCGCAGGAAGAGATTTCTCATGATATACCGGAGCAGGAATTAAACGAAGCTTTTGGTTCGGGGAACTGGAAAAGCATGCCGGATGAGATCTTCTGGCAACTCCGGTTCGAGCCGGCCAGATGGATTGCGGAGAAACATGTCATCAAAGTGTATGTCGGAACGGATGGGGCGCATCAGGATGAATTCCTCCGTGGAGATCATCCGGCAACCTTATTTAAAGGCAGCATTGCGACCCCTTCTCTTGAAGCCGCGATCATCAACTCTAAATATGTAAACAGCAACCCACTCGACCGGATCTCCAGGGATTTTGGAGCGAACGGATTGAATCTGTCCAAGCAGACGATGTCCAACTGGACTGTATGGACGGCAGAGCGCTACTTATCAGTCGTATACGAGATGATGAAGCAATGCCAGCTGAAAGCCCATGTAAACCAGTGCGACGAAACGACCGTGGATGTGATCCATGATGGAAGACCCGCAGGCAGCAAAAGCTATATGTGGGTGCATATCACCGGGGAACTTGGCAAGGTACCACCGATCATCATATATGAATACCAGAAAACACGCCATAGTGACCATCCAAAGGCGTACTATAAGGATTTTTCCGGCATTCTTATGACGGATGGGCTGGAACAGTACCACAAGCTGGAACGGGATCTGGAAGGGATAAAGAACGCAAACTGCATGGCACATGCAAGACGCCATTTCGCAAACGCGATCAAGGCAATCGGAAAAAGCAACCCGGAAGCAATCCAGTCATCTATTGCGTATAAGGCACTGGTAAGGATCGGTGCTGTCTATGATCTGGAAGGTGGACTGAAGGATCTGAGTTCGGAAGAACGGTTAAAAGAGAGGCAGAGATCCATCAAGCCCCTGCTGGAAGAATTCTTTGCGTGGATCCATGAAATAAAGTCAGATCAGACGGTCCTTCCAAAGGTTGAAACCGCAAAAGGGATCAACTACTGCCTGAATCAGGAAAAATATCTGAAGGTATTCCTGAGTGATGGGGAAGTGCCGATCGATAATCTTGCCAGTGAACGCGCACTGAGAACCTTTACGATCGGCCGTAAGAACTGGATGACGCTGAACACAGTACGTGGTGCACAGGCAAGTGCAATGATCTACAGCATTACCGAAACAGCCCGGGCAAATGGGTCTGAATGTTTACTACTACGTAAAGCATCTATTAACCGAACTGCTTGAGATCATCCGTATCGACGGAAGTGTCGACGAAAAAGAGTTAGAGAGTCTTATGCCATGGTCAAAAGATCTTCCGGCTGAGTGCTATAGCAAGCGCCGCAAATGAGCGGCGCTGTATTTGGCGTGGGGCGAAGGATTTGACCTTTACGCGCAAACAGTAACTGGAATAGATACAGGCTGTGTGAAAATCACCGGATAAGACCGAGGGCTGCTGACCTTACGCCAGAGTTTTTAAGAACGTGCTTAACAGGTTCGCCGGGATCTGCCCTGGCGCAGATGCCTTTCCTGCGGTTCCGAAGGTCACGCAGGAGCCGACGAGCTGACCGCAGATACGGCTGATGACGCCGGTGGGGCTCATGGACATGGTGATCACCGGGGTATCACTGTGCTCCTCCTTCATGGTCAACGTTGCGTCAAGCAGAGTCAGGACATCCCGCTCACACTGCGGCATCACCGCGAATTTCACGATATCAGCGCCCAGGGACTGCATCAGGCAGAGATTGCTTATGATGATGTTCTTATCCGGCGTTGCGGTAAAGTCGTGGCGGGAGGCGACGACTTTCACGCCAACCCTGTGGGCTGCCGCAACGATCGTTTTCATCGTCTCTTCCCCACGGGAGAGTTCCACGTCCACGAGGTCAATAAGACCGCTGTCGATCACGGCGAGGATCGTCTTCGTGTAGGTCTCTGTGTCGATCTCCATCATTCCGCCTTCCACGCTGGTGCGGATCGTAAAGAGTACCGGAATATTTCCCAAAGTATTTCGGAATAAGGTCATTGCCTTGGTCCGGACTTCGGGATCTTCCATACCGGTGTAGAAGTCCGCACGCCATTCGATCAGGTCGAACGGAGTATTCCGGATCAGATTTACAGATTTTTTCAGGTCATCGAGATTTGTATCCGTAACCGGAATGCAGATCTTCGGCATTCCGTCTCCCAATTTTACATTTCTTACTTTTACAATTGCTCCCATAAGCGGTTACTCCCCTGTTTCTATATGATTGATGTAATATCCGGTCATGCGTTATATAACGCACATCTCGCAGAAAGAATGCCGGTGCTTTGTATTCCAAATCGGCAAAGCCTGCGAGGCGTGATCCGCTATGTCCATAGTATAAAGACAGGAGAGAGAAAAGTCAACACTTATGCGCGTTAAAGTTTAAAAATTTAAAGCAATATATTAACGGGAACGATCAATTCCTACTTATCAAGCGAACTCATCGATCGATCGCAAAGGTGTGCAAAGAATTGTTAAAATAATATCATATAGATTCACAGGAAAACTGTCTTATTCCTGCATTTCACACATCAATTTTTACCATTCATACACGATTTTGTGCAGTTTGCACGAACCCCATTGTATCAGGGTTATGTTTACGTTAAAATTTAGACATGAAATGTGAAATATTTATAAAGAATATGAAGCATTTGAAAAGTGGGTATGTAATGATCCGGGTGGGACCGGATCGTTACGGGTAAACAAAAAGAAGGAGAGGTAAACAGTATGAGATTAGTGAAGAGAATCACAGCAGCAGCTATGGCACTCACAATGACAGCAGCTCTTGCAGGATGCGGCAGCAGTTCCGGCAGTACATCTACAACAGCAGCTGACACAACAGCGGCAGCCGTAACTGAGAAAGCGGCGGATGGTTCCAGCGCGGAGGCAGGCAGCACATCCGTGAGCATTGACAGGGCGAAAGAGTTCGTCACAGTCGCAACCGGTCCTACGAGTGGTATCTACTACCCGATCGGCGGCGCATTTGCAACCGCATTAGGAAATGCAGGATATAAGACATCCGCACAGGCAACCGGCGCTTCCGTTGAGAACATCAACCTGATCTTAAACGGTGAGGCAGAGCTTGCAATCGCAATGCAGGACTCCGTCGTACAGGCGTATGAGGGCTTTGGTGCGTTTGAGAAGGCAGAGCCGGATCTGAGAGCCATGATGAGACTCTGGCCGAACTACGTACAGCTCGTAACCGTAGCAAGCACAGGCATCAAGAGCGTTGAGGACTTAAAGGGCAAGAGGGTCGGTATCGGTGCTCCGAACTCCGGTGTTGAGTTAAATGCGAGAATGATCTACGAAGCATACGGCATGACATATGAGGATAGTGATGTTGACTACTTATCCTACGGCGAAGCGATCGACCAGATGAAGAACGGTCAGTGCGACGCGGCATTTGTTACCTCCGGTCTTCCGAACGCAACCGTCAGCGAGCTGGCATTCAGCTACGATATGGTGATCGTTCCGATCGACGGCGAAGGCAGAGACAACCTGATCGAGAAGTATCCGTTCTTCTCCGCAAGCACGATCCCGGCCAATACATACAACAACAAAGAGGACGTGGAGAGCGTATTCGTTTACAATATCATGCTTGTAAATAAGGATGTATCCGATGACATGGTCTACGATATGCTTGACTGCATCTTCTCCGACGATGGAATCGCTACCATCAAGGCATCCCACAACACAGCAGACAAGAACATCGATGTTTCCTTCGGTGTTGACGATGTAAAGATCCCGCTTCATGACGGTGCTGCGAAGTGGTGGCAGGATCACGGTTATGAGACTCCTGAGAACTAAATTAAAAATCCTGATTCCGGTTCTTCTGGTAATCACAGCAATCTCTGCTGCCGTATTTATACGGCAGCAGAAAAAAATTCTGGTGATCGAAGAGCTTGAAACCGGAAATGTCTACCGGGAGATTCCGGTAAAGACCGGTGACGAGCTTTCCTTCCAGTGGGAACATTCCTTTGAGCATATTCCATGGTACGAGTATTACGAAATACAGAAAGACGGAAGCTTCATTCTCCACACCATCGCGGTCGCGGGCTTCGGTGCCGGAATTCCGGCAGAGATGGACTGCAAATACCGCTACGAAGACGGACTCGTCTACATGGATGAGATCGAAAGCGTCTTTCCGCAGTTCAACTGGATCAATTCCCAGACAGCCCTGAAGAACATCAAGGTGAATGGCGAGCTCCTGATTCAGGGTTCTGACATGCCGCATCACGTAAAAATGGTGCTGAGGATCCGGAATGGTTTTGAAAAATAAGAAAAGGAAACTGCTGAAGAAACATCGACAACAACTCTGACAACGAAGGGAAGGGAAATCTGTATGAGCGAAAAAGAAAAAAACATCGTCCCCAGTACAGCGGAAGCAGAGATGAGCGAGGAAGAAAAACAGAAACTCCTCGAGCAGTTTGATAAAGAGAGCAAGACGAGAAAGTTCGGGTCCCCGGTATTAAAGAAAGCTTACCGGGTATTCGCGATCATCGTTACCTTATATCATCTGGTTTTCGCATCCGGTCTTTACATGCCGGAAACATTAAAGCATCGTTCCATCCATGTCGGCATGATCCTGATTCTTGCCTTCATGCTTTATCCGGCTACGAAAAAAGCGAGCCGCAAAGTGATCGCATGGTATGATTATGTATTTATCGCATTGTCAGCCGCAGTTCCGATTTATATGTGCGTAGATTATGTAAACATCATCAATCGTGCCGGAAAGCCGGACATGATGGATGTCGTAATCGGTACCCTGTTAACCCTGGTCGTTCTGGAGGCAACGAGACGTGTCTGCGGCATGGCTCTCCCGATCATCTCCATTATCTTTATGATCTACAGCTTAATGGGCACGAAGCAGGGACTCATCCCGATCGATGTCCCGGGCATCTTCCTCCACAGAGGATATACATGGCAGAAGTTAATGAGCCATTTCTTCTCGAACACGGAAGGTATTTACGGATCATCGGTCAACGTCGCGTCCACCTACATCTTCCTCTTCATTGCCTTCGGTGAAGTCATGAACAAGTGTGGCATGGGTCAGTTCTTCAACGACTTCGCAAACGCCATCGCGGGCGGCACAAAGGGCGGCCCGGCAAAGGTAGCAGTCGTTGCTTCCGGACTTCTCGGAATGATCAACGGTGCGGCCGTAGCCGTCGTTGTTACGACCGGTTCCTTCACGATCCCGCTTATGAAAAAATCCGGCTATGACGACGAGTTCGCAGGTGCCGTTGTTGCGACCGGTTCTGTCGGCGGACAGCTGATGCCGCCGGTTATGGGTGCTGCCGCATTCATCATGGCAGATACTCTTGGCATGAAGTACAACGAACTTCTCTTATCCGCGATCATCCCGGCAGTCATCTACTACATGGGCATCCTGTTCCAGATCCAGATGAGGGCTGAGAAGATGGGAATGCAGGGAACTCCGAAGGATCAGCTTCCGAAGATGTCCCAGGTCATGAAGGAGTACGGTCATCTGGCACTCCCGATCATCTTCCTCGTTTACATGCTGTTCTTCTCCGGAAAGACGGTTATCATGGCTGCGTTCTATACGATCGTATTCACGATCATCGTGGCGCAGTGCAGAAAGAATACGAGAATGACCTTCCAGGATATTCTTGATGCGATGGTAGCGAGCGCGAAGTCTACCGTATCCGTAGCGATCGCCTGCGCCTGCGTTGGTATTATCGTTGGTTCCTGCTCGATCACAGGTTTCGCCCTGAATATGGCAAATACCATCATCAGCATCGGAGGAAAGAGCCTGATGTTCACACTGGTGTTCACAATGATCACCTGCATGATCTTAGGTATGGGTCTTCCGAGTATCCCGTCCTATATCATTACATCCACGATCGCAGCTCCGGCTCTGGTACAGCTTGGTATCCCGGCCCTGGTTGCCCACATGTTCTGTTTCTACTTCGCAATGTTCGCAAACCTGACACCGCCGGTTGCCCTTGCAGCCTTTGCGGCAGCAGGTATCGCAGGCGGAAGTCCGATGAAGACAGGATGGGCATCCGTAAAGCTTGCACTTGCAGGATTCATTCTTCCGTACATGTTTGTATACAATACAGACCTTCTGTTGCTTGATACTCCGCTTGCAAAAGCGATTCAGGTTGCAGTAACTGCTGCAGTTGGTGTATTCTTAATCAGTACAGCAGTTGAAGGTTACCTGTTCACAAAGGTCAACATCGTATTGAGAATTGCCAGCCTCATTGGCGCTTATCTCCTGATCGACAGCGGTCTTGTGACAGATATCGCAGGTATCGTGATCTGCGCAGTTGTATTCGTATTCCAGAAAGCAGCTGCAAAGAAGAGTGCACCGGTGGCAGCGTAGACCTTCATAGATAACCAGTGAACACACAGGGACTGCTGCAGAAAATTTACTGCGGCGGTCCCTGTTTTTCTATATGTGTCTGTTAGAACACACCGGGTCAGGCGTCGGACAGTTGTGATCCATGCTGCGCGCAGATTGCAATAACCACTGCGGACAGATATAGAAAAACAGGGATCGTCAGAGACAGGAGGAAACAACATGCTGCTTGATGTTATTTACAGTATCTGCTTTAACATCTGCCTATTGGTAGTGCTCGCCTTCATGATGACGAAGATGGACTTTGTCCAGAGACTTCTATTAAATGAAGAGGGCGGAAGTGAGGAAGGAAGAGGAGAGAGCGTCTGGCAGAGGCTCTGGGAAAAGGTGCTTCTCGGTGTAATCTTCGGCGTCTTCTGCATCATCTCTGATTACATTGGGATTCAGGTGACAGGGGCGCTGCCGAATGCCCGGGTGATCGGTGTCCTGTCCGCCGGATTTCTGGGCGGTCCTGTCTCCGGCTTTATCACGACAGCGATTGCGGCGGCTCACCGGTATCTGATCTTCCCGGAGCGGATCTCCACGGTGGCCTGTGTGCTCTCCGCGGTCATCCATGGGATCATCGGTTCCTTTATCGGCTGGAAGAAGAAGGAAAACCGCCAGTACTCGAATACATTTCTGCTTGGAGTCACGTTCATTTCCGAGATGATCCATATTGTTCTGATCCTGCTTCTCACCAGGCCATTTGATGCGGCCGTTGAGATCGTAAAGATCGTGATCGTTCCGATGGTGATCATCAATTCCGTCGGCATGGTGATCTTCTTTAATGTTTTTAAATCGATCTTCAACACGGAGGACTTGAAGGTTGCGTCCAAGGTCTCCCTCGCAATGAGAACCGCCGAGCGGTGTACCCCGTATCTTGGCTCTGTGGAGAAGGACCGGAAGACGGCGGGAAAGATCATCGACATTATTATGGAAGAGTACCACTGTCAGGGCGCGGCACTGATCGATGACATGAAATTTCTGGCAAGGAGCGGGGCATTTTCCAGTATCGTTCTCACAGAGAACAATTATCCGAGACTTTTATCCGCGACAAAGACCTTCAAGACGACGAGGATCAGCCGCGTGCCTTTACCGGAGGACGGATTTTATCCTCTTTATAAGGAGAATGTGATCATATCTGCGCCGATCCTCCTCGATGAGGGAAAGGTTCTGGCGCTTGTGATGCTGGTGAAGAAAAATGCATATTCCTATCGGGCGGACATTGAATTTGTCACGGGACTCGCGAACCACTTCGCGATGCAGATCAAGCTCTCGGAGATGGAGAAACAGAAGGAAGAGCTGAGAAAAGCGGAGCTTCGGACCCTGCAGTCCCAGATCAATCCGCACTTCCTGTTCAATTCATTAAATACGATCTCCTACTTCTGCCGGGAAAAGCCGGAGAAGGCGAGAGAGCTCTTACTGGCACTGAGCTCCTATTTCCGCAGCATGCTGGAGGATACCGATTATATGGTAACTCTTGACACGGAACTTGAGCATGTAAAAGCCTATACGATGCTTGAGGAGGCGCGGTTTGAAAAACGTCTCTCGATCGAGATCAATGCGGATCCGGAGGCGCTGCGAAGCTGCGTGCCGAACCTGATCTTACAGCCCATCGTGGAGAATGCGGTCCATCACGGGGCAATGCAGAGGGAAAAAGGAGTCGGAAAGGTCATCGTAAACGTAAAACGGGAGGAACGGTCCACGAGGATCGACGTGATCGACAACGGACCGGGAATGGACTACCGGATCGTCCAGAGCCTGTACGGCGGGGAAAAAGTGGAACACACAGGAATCGGAATGATGAACGTGCAGCAGAGACTGATCTCCTTATACGGAAAGTCCTACGGACTCCAGATCGTGACAAGTGAAGAAGGGACGGACGTGCGGATGAACATTCCGGACAGCGCGGCTGGAAGCGCGCAGCAGGAGAAAACGCCAGGCTGACGATCTTCTGAAAGAACAGATGACAGCAGCCTGCTGTTTGGAACAGCGGCGTTTTTGACAGAACATGGGAGGCATGAGGTATGAGAATAGCAGTAGTTGACGATGAGCGCCCGGCAAGAAGCGAACTTAAATATCTGGTGGAACAGTGTGAGCCGGAGGCGGAGATCGCGGAGGCCGACGGAAGCGAAGAATTTCTTGCAATGCTGGAAAATGAGACCTTTGATGTGTGTTTTGTGGATATTAATCTGGGTGGAATGAACGGCACTACGCTGGCATCCATGATAAAGAGAAAGCAGCCGGACACGCTGATCATCTTTGCCACTGCGTTCCAGGAATACGCGGTAAAGGCCTTTGAGATCGGGGCGGTGGATTATCTCTTAAAACCCTTTGACTATGATCGCGTCAAACGGGCGATGGAGCGGGTCCATGAACACATAAAGGAAAAGGCCGCCGGTCCCGGATATGAAATCGGGAAGATCATGGTGAACGTGGGCTCCAGCTTTCAGGTTGTTGACGTGGCGGATATCGTGTTCATCGAGACGGAAAAGCGTTCCTGCAAGATCCATATGAAGGACGGATCCTTCTATCTGCAGAACGAGTCATTGAACAATTATGAGACCCACCTGAAAAAGAGCCGGTTCTTCCGGATCCACAAGAGCTACCTGATCAATCTGGATTATGTGAAGGAGATGCAGGTGAGCTACAATAACGGATATTGTGTGAAGATGAAGTACTATGATGCTGAGGCATTGCCCATCGGTCGGACCCAGGTAAAGGAATTCCGGCAGATTTTTGAAAAGTAGGAATAATCAGAACAGTAAAGCAAATATTGAAAAATAAAGATCCCGCCAAAAGCCAGGACGTACAGATATTGTACAGAGGAAGGTTTCGGCGGGATCTTTAAATATCACAAAAAATTCACATACCTCCCTTGACATTGAATATTTGATATGTTACATTACATATAGAACAGTGAGGTGGTGAATATGTCATCGACAAAGAGAGATTATTATGATGTGCTGGGCATCTCGAGAGACGCGGATGCTGCGGCAATTAAACGTGCATATAGAAAATTGGCAAAGAAGTATCATCCGGACTCCAATCCTGGCGATAAGACGGCGGAGCAGATGTTTAAGGATGTAAATGAGGCTTACGACGTTTTGAGTGATCCAAAGAAGAAGAAGCTTTACGACCAGTTCGGACATGCTGCTTTTGATGAGACGGCAGGTTACGGACAGGGCGCCGGAGCAGGTGCCGGTGGTTTTGGCGGGTTCGGCGGCTTCGGAAACGGTGCCGGCGGAGCATACCGGTCTGGATCCTTCCGCTCCGGAGATGGAACATATCATGAATTCCATTTTGAGGGCGGTGACGGGGATGATATCTTCGGTGATCTGTTTGGAAATATGTTTGGCGGCAAAGGAAGAGCTGGCAGCGCTGGCTTTGGCGGTTCCGGCTTCCATGGCTTTGGCGGCGGAAATGGATTTTCCGGTTCTGGATTTTCTGACCGCGGCAACGACTTAAATGCGGAGGTCCAGATAACCTTCGATGAGGCCGTTCATGGCTGCGAAAAGACCATCACGATCCAGAACCCGAACCAGCCTGGCAGCAGACCGCAGACCCTGAAGGTAAAGATCCCGGCAGGCATCGAGACCGGAAAGAGCATCCGGCTTGCAGGTAAAGGAATGCCGGGAACCGGCGGTGGTGCCGCGGGCGACCTGCTTCTCAAGATCACAGTCGGTGAGAAGCCGGGCTGGACGAGAAAGGGCATGGATGTCTACAGCGATGTGGAAGTTCCGTTCACCACGGCCGTCTTCGGCGGTGAGACTCTTGTCCACACGTTATATGGCGATGTGGTCTGCAAAATCAAAGCCGGAACCCGCTCCGGTACAAAGATCCGTCTCCGCGGCAAAGGTATCGTCTCCTTAAAAGACCCGTCACTCCACGGTGACCAGTACGCCGTCGTAAGAATACAGGTTCCGGATGACTTAAGTCCGGAGGCAAAGCAGAAGCTTAAGGAGTTTGAGGATATCTGCAGGCGGGATGGAAGATTCCATGCGGCATAAATAAAGAAAAATTAAAGAGATCCGGGATTCCATCATGCATGGATGGTCTCCCGGATCTTTTTGATGAATATGGATAATTATTTCCCAAAAGAATCAATGTATCCTTTCGCAGTGATCTGATCCAGATCAAAATTTTTACATATTTGTTCCAGAATAGTATCATCGCTTAAATGGAATTCTCTTCCCATGCGAATCATTGCTAATATTCCTTTTTTCTGTCCAATTTCGATTCCCTTCTTCTCACCAATTTCAATTCCAGTAGATAAAATACTCATGCGTGCGACCTCCCATTCTTCATTTTGCTTAACCTCAGCTACTATCGCATCGAGTGTTTTCAATCGTTCGTCCAATATCGTGATCTCCGGATTATCAAGCGTAGAATTCTTACAGTACTGAAGAAAACTCACAAGCTCATCCCGTCCATTCTTGCTGGTCATATTTAAAAATATTTTCTTAGTTCCATCTTCTAACTCCATCTCGGGAAACTCATGACACCGCTCAGTAAACGTATACATTGCGCGGTCTTTCCCGAAAATATCCTTCTGAGTGATAAATGTTACGATCGTTGAAGGCAGATGGCGGTATTTTGTCTTCCTTCCGGACTTCAGTATCGGACTGTCCAAAAGTCCCTGATAAAACCTTGATCGTTTTCGCACATCATCGATGTCTGAGTCATTCTGCATTTCCGTCGCAAAATGCCGGGAATCCTCAGATACCGCCCATGCATCCAGCTGGATGCCCCGTTCTCCTTTTGCGTTAAGTACAACTTCCTCCACATGAACCTGATTCAGCTTTAGATCAGGCTCCCCTAAAATAATACTCAGCACGCATTCATGTGCCTTTTTGCGTTTCATGACCGCCAGAAATAAGGCAAAATCACTGAGATTTACTTTCGAAGGATCAATGATATCCGCATACTCCGCCGGAATATCATAAGCATAATGATTCTGTTGTTTCATACCAGACCTTCCTTTCCTGAGATTAGGCAGGAAAGTGCTTCTTTCGACTCCCTGCCGGTTATTTTGGTGTTTTAGCAAAGAGTCTTCAGATGCCGAATCCGGCTTAGATGATATTAGATAATAGAATTCATTAGAAACCTTGCTTAGATGTATCTTAACATGGTGCTTTTGGAAAAGCAAGGGAGTCCGGTATAAAAGAATTATAAAGAAAAAAGAGCAGGACTCCCCAAAGGAATCCTGCTCTGATACAATTCACACGGTTAATTATTTGATCACATGGATCCAGCCTTCCGGTGCCTCGATATGGCCCATCTGGATGCCTGTTAATGTGTCGTAGAGTTTCTGGATCACCGGACCCATCTTCTCCATTCCGCTCGGGAAGCAGATCTCGTTGCCGTGGTCTACGATCTTGCCGACCGGGGAGATAACAGCAGCGGTACCGCAGAGACCGCACTCAGCGAAATCTTTTACTTCTGTAAACGGAACCGGACGCTCCTCTGTCTTTAAGCCGAGGTAATGCTCAGCAACGTAGAGGATGGAGCGGCGTGTGATGGACGGAAGGATAGAGTCGGACTTCGGTGTTACGACTGTGCCGTCTTTTGTAACGAAGATGAAGTTTGCTCCGCCTGTCTCCTCAACATAGGTTCTTGTAGCAGCGTCGAGATACATGTTCTCATCATAGCCCTGTTTGTGAGCATCAACGATGGCATGTAAGCTCATTGCGTAGTTTAAGCCGGCCTTTACGTGGCCTGTTCCGTGAGGTGCTGCGCGGTCGAAGTCTGTGACACGGATTGTGATCGGCTTAGCGCCGCCCTTGAAGTACGGGCCGACCGGTGTACAGAAAGCACGGAACTGGTACTCGGATGCCGGTTTCACACCGATTACCGGGTTTGTACCGAACATATACGGACGGATGTAAAGAGTTGCGCCGGAACCGTACGGCGGAACGAAATCAGCGTTTGCCGCAACCAGCTTTGTGATCGCGTCAATGAAGCGCTCCTTCGGGAACTGCGGCATCTCAAGTCTTGCTGCAGAGTTCATCATACGCTCAGCGTTTAAGTCCGGGCGGAAGGTTACGATGTGGCCGTTCTCCGTTGTGTATGCCTTTAAGCCCTCGAAGCAGGTCTGTGCATACTGGAATACACATGCACACTCGTTTAAGGTGATCATATCATCAGTTGTAAGAGTTCCCTCATCCCAGGAACCATCTTTGAAGTTGGATACATATCTGTAATCAGTTTTGATGTAACCGAATCCGATATTGGACCAGTCGATCTCTTTCTTTGCCATTGGAAATTCCTCCATTCTGCCGTCTGACCGGCATTGTATTTTTTGCCGCCGGGGTCGGGCGGTAATGTCTTTTTACTGCGGTACTGTTTCGATGTAATGAACAGTTACCGTGTTTTCTATTATAAGTACTTAAGATTTATCCTGCAAGTTCTTTATGGTAAAAAGATGAAAAAAATATGGGAAAATGGGAGAAATAATGCTACAATATAACTTTAAGGAATAAAGAATATTCCGCAGATTTATTCAGCATGTCCGCAGAGGCTAGGCGCCTGCCATAAGAGTGAGTGACGGAGATGGAACCGGGTGGATATGTGGCCGGAAGTTTTCGGGGCGGACAGCCGGATACCGGCGATATGCGGAAAAGAAAAAAGCTGGGGAAAGGCAGAAATAACAATGGAACAAAAGAAAAACAGACTGCACTATGCCTGGTTCATCCTTGCGGGCTGCTGCATCCTGCAGGGGGCAACTCTGGGACTCATCAATAACTGTGCCGGTGTCTTTTACTCCCCGATCTGCAAAGAGCTGGGATTTGAGCTGGGAAAACTTACAATGTACCGGATGCTCTACTGCATCAGTTCTGCTTTGGCGCTGCCATTTGTGGCGACAAGCTTTCGGAAACATGATGTGCGGATCGTGATCAGCATTGCAGCTGTCATATACGGAGGCTGCGCGGCCCTCATGGGTACCTTCCATGAACTGTGGCAGTGGCATGTGACAGGCATCATTCAGGGAATCGCCTCGTCCTTCGTCTGCATGATCCCGGCGCCGATCATTCTTGGAAACTGGTTTAAGAAAAAGACCGGAACGGCGGTGGGAATCTCCGCAGCGTTCTCCGGACTCATCGGCATGATCGGCAGCAGTTTTCTTGGAATGGCGATCCCGGCATTCGGATGGAGGGTGAGCTATATGGCGGTTGGAATCGTCAGTACCGCGCTGGTCCTCCCGATCTCCCTGTTCATTCTCCGCTATAAGCCGGAAGAGATGGGACTCCTGCCTTACGGGGCAGAGGATGTGGAGCAAAGGGCAGTATCAGGCGCATCAGCGCCCGCATCCGGGGACAACGGGATTACATTAAAAGAATTGCTGCGTCAGCCGGAATTTTATATTGCCGTGGGTGCATACTGGACCAGTGTGTCATGCGCGTACCTGAATTCCTTCCTGACGCCCTGTGGGATCGCAGCCGGACTTACGCTGCAGGTGGCGGCCATGATGACGAGCATCTCCCTTCTTGGAAACATGTCCAGCAAGCTGATCCTCGGAAAGATCAGCGACAGCCTTGGGATCATAAAGACCTTCGAATTTTCGATTGCGCTGGCATTTCTCGGTCATGTACTGCTGTTTGTCGGTTCTCCGGAGACAGTGATGGCGGGCGCCCTGTTTTTTGGTGTGACACTTCCCTTATCATCCGTCATGATGCCGCTGTTCTGCAGGATCTTCTGGAAGGGCGAGACCTACAGTACAGCATATGCCTATTCCACCATGGTGGGAACGCTTCTGGGAGCGCCCTTCAACATGTGGTTTGGAACCTTTTATGATATAACGGGAGATTACAGGCTGACCATTGGAGTGAGCGCAGCGATGCTTATTATGTTGACCTTCCTTATCGTTCTTGAGGGTGTTCTTCTGAAACGGGCGAAGTCCGGAAAGTCTCCTTCGCAAGCTCGATAAAGGCGTCCATCTCACCGGTGTGCCATTTGTCTTTGTGATAGAGGACCTGCCGGTAGAGCTCCATGTGGAAATCCTTTACCGGCAGGATCGAGAGGATACCGGATTCCACTTCATGCCTTACGGCAAACTCCGGGAGAAATGAGATCCCGGCGTTCTGTTTTAACATATTGATAATGAATTCTGTGTTTCCGATTTCCAGGAAAGGCTTGATCTCCTTTCCGAGCGATGCCAGATACCGGTCAAGAACGAACCGGTAACTGGCATTTTTTTCGGTCAGGAGGAATGGGTGGCTGATGACCGAGTCAAGGTCTGTGGGACCACTTTTTGCCAGTGGGTGGACAGAGGAAGAGACGAAGGAGATATTTTCCGGCGCTTCCAGAACTTTTATAAAACGCTTGTCGTCAATGGGCTGGTCGAGGAGATAGACAAGATCGATAGAGTTCTTGTTCATGCGGTCCAAAAGAACATCCGGGGAGTCCAGAACGATGCTCACGGAGACGTTCGGGTAAAGCTGATGGAATTTCTTTAAAAGATCCGGAAAGATGGATTCACAGATGGATTCAATGGTTCCGATGGTGAGGTCACCGGAGAGCTCTGTGGAGGCGGAAACCGCTTTTTTCGCGTCGGCGACGGTGCCAAGGATCGTCACGGCATAGCGGTAAAAGATCTCCCCGTGATGAGTCAGGACCGTCTTTTTTCCGAGGCGGTCAAAGAGATGGATGCCGAGTTCCTCCTCTAACTGCTTGATCTGGACCGTGACGGCGGCCTGGGAATAGCCTAACGCCTCGGCGGCTTTTGAAAAACTTTGCTTTTGCGCGATCTGTAGAAACGTGCGGATCTCTCGAAGTTCCATGGCGGATTCCTTTCTTCTCTATAAAAATTTATAAACGATCTGTTTAAAACGTTCAATTTTACTTTTGGTACTTCTTATGATACGCTAAGAATATAGAAATTGCAAGAAAATAGCAGGATAGAATGCGAATTTTCAGGATGTGAGACTCGGAGTCATGAATGGCGGGCGGAAAAAGTGATCCGATCGGCAGAAAAGAGCGGAGAAAGGACGGATACAATGGAGAAAAGCGATATCAGATATCAGGCATATGTGAGTATTCTGGAAGAGGAGCTGAAGCCGGCGATGGGATGTACGGAGCCGATCGCCATCGCTTACTGCGCGGCAGTCGCGAGGGAAGTGCTCGGCGGACTCCCGGAGAAGGTGAAGGTAGGAGCCAGCGGCAGCATGATCAAGAACGTAAAATCCGTGATCGTCCCGAATACGGATCATTTAAAGGGAATTCCGGCGGCGGCGGCGGCAGGAATCGTTGCAGGTGATCCGAAAAAGGAACTTGAGGTCATAGCGTCTGTCACAAAAGAGCAGATCACGGCGATGAAGGAATTCCTTCAGACGACCCCGGTGGAAGTGGAACATATTGATAACGGCATCACCTTTGATATTATTGTGACACTGACACGCGGAACAGATACCAGCATGGTCCGCATCGCAAATTATCACACGAATGTGGTACATATTGAAAAGAACGGAGAAGTCATCAGGGATATCCCGGTGAATGGTGAGGAGGAGGAAGGTCTTACGGACCGCTCACTGCTCGATATGGAGCATATCTGGGACTTTATCCACACAGTGGATGTGAATGATATCAGAGAGGTTCTGGAGCGCCAGAAAACTTACAATATGGCGATCGCCAGAGAGGGAATGCGTGGGCAGTATGGATCCAACATCGGCGCACTTCTTCTCGATATGAACGGAAATGATGTCCGTACACGGGCGAGAGCCATGGCGGCAGCCGGATCCGACGCACGAATGAACGGATGTGAGCTTCCGGTTATCATCAACTCCGGCAGTGGAAATCAGGGAATCACGGCTTCTGTTCCGGTCATCGTATACGCAACGGAGCTGGGAGTCGATGAAGATACCATGTACCGGGCGATGGCACTCTCAGATCTCACGACGATCCACCAGAAGACGCCCATCGGAAGACTTTCCGCCTACTGCGGTGCAGTCAGCGCGGGTGCGGGGTCCGGAGCGGGGATCGCGTATCTCTCCGGAGCGTCCTATGATGAGGTGGTCCACACCGTGATCAATGCGGTAGCCATTATCTCCGGTATGGTCTGTGACGGCGCGAAAGCGTCCTGCGCGGCAAAGATCGCTGAGGCGGTGGACGCGGGGATCATCGGCTACTATATGGCAAAGCGTGGTCAGAACTTTGATGACGGTGACGGAATCGTGACGGCCGGGATCGAGGCGACGATCCGCAACGTGGGACGTCTCGCAAAAGAGGGAATGAAGGAGACGAATGATGAGATCATCAGCATTATGATCGGGAGCTGAGGTCTGTCATCCCGTGTGAATTAAGATATGAAAGTATGGTTTCGGAGTGTTGTCCAGGTGACGGCACTCCGCTTTTGATGTATAAGGTTTTTTCTGTGAGAAATAACCTTAGTTTGATAAAGAATAACAAAGAAGTGGAAAGATATGGCAAAAAATGATACATTATATACAAGAAAAGCCGCGGGAATGTGCGGCTTTCAGAAATTCTTTTCAGCAGTGATGCGTTGGAAGAGAGATAGAAAAATGAGGGAGGGAAGAACATGAGCTATGATATCAATCTGAAACATCTGGAATACTTCATCAAGGTGGCGAGACTTGGTTCCATCAACAAGGCGGCCCAGATGCTCTATGTTTCCCAATCCCATCTTGGAAAGATCATTCATGACCTGGAGGAGACCGTTGGAGCGCCGCTCTTAAACAGGAGCCGTCAGGGCGTGACGCTGACTCCCGAAGGAAATGAGTTTTTGGAGCGGTCGGTGCGGATCTTAAAGGAAATGGAAGAAATGCACCTGCGGCCTTTAAAAGAGATGGAGAAGACAGAGCCCCTGGCGGTGTCCATGACAAAGTTCTCCCATGTAATGGAGAGTTTTATCACTATCGTGAGACGTTACCAGGATCAGCCGGAATTCACCCACCGCCTGTATGAGGGGCAGTTGGAGGATGTCATCGAGGATGTGGTCTCCGGGCGGGCCGACATCGGAATTTTCCATTTCGACAGCCAGAGACATGAGGAGATCCAGGTGATGGCGGCGGCAAAAGGTCTTACATATCGGTTCCTCTCCTATGTGGAACCGCAGATCGTGATCTCAAAGGATCATCCGCTCGTCCGGGAGAAGAAGCCGATGACGAGGGAGAATCTTGCGAATTACGGATTTATCCGCTATATGGGGCTGTATGACGATATTCTCTCCAATATCCTCGGACCAAATGAGGATGGGGGAAGTACGGGAAAGAAGAAGGAGATTTATGTGACAGGGCGTGCGACGCTCATGAACCTGATCTCACAGACGGATTTTTACAGCATCGGAATCCATGACTTTGACAAGCAGCTGTCGGATTTCCGGGCAGTTTCCGTGCCGATTCCGGGGTGCGAGGTGAAGCTGGAATTCGGGTATGTGACACTTGCGGATGTGCCGATCTCCGGGATCGGGGAAGAGTTTTTGAAGGAAGTAAGAGAGCGGCTTGAGAGGGGACAGGACGTTTAAAATAAGAAAAAAGCACGGAAAATGTGCTGACAGGAGTTTCCTGCGAAGTATGGAAAGTGCGGCAGCAGGAGTGAAAGGTCATATAGGAAAGGAGTAAACAAAAGTTATGTTTCAGGATCTGATCAATGAGGCGCTGGAAACGGGACGCCCATACATCAAAGAGGGGGAGGTTGCGACGTACATTCCGGAGCTTGGAAGAGCGGACAAGAATAAGCTCGGAATCAGCATCTTCTGCCGGGATGGAAGCCGGTTCTCCTGCGGGGACACGAAGGATCGGTTCAGCATCCAGAGTATTTCGAAGGTTATCAGCCTTGCGGTAGCCCTTGAGGTCTGCGGGTTTGACATGGTGTTTGAGAATGTGGGGATGGAACCGTCGGGGGACGCCTTCAACTCCCTGATCAAGCTTGAGGGATCTAACAGCCATCCATACAATCCGATGATCAATTCTGGAGCAATCGCAGTGGCGAGCTTTATTGAGCCGAAGGTATCGTTTGAGGAGATGCTGAAGCTGGCGAGATGTTTCTGTCAGGATGACGGGATCGTTCTGGATGAGAAAGTCTACGGTTCAGAGATGTCAACGGTGGCGAGAAACCGCGCCATCGCCTATCTTTTAGAGAGCAAGGGCGTGATCAATGGAAATGTGGAGGAAGCGCTGGATTTCTATGTGAAAATGTGCTCGCTGAGCGTCACGGCGGAAAGCCTTGCGGGATTGGGACTTCTGCTCGCGAATGACGGAGTGGATCCATCCGGAAAGCGGCTGCTGAATTCCGATACCGTGAGAGTCGTGAAGACGATCATGCTGACCTGCGGCATGTATGACGGGTCCGGGGAATTTGCGGTCCGTGTGGGAATCCCGTCGAAGAGCGGTGTCGGCGGCGGGCTGCTGTCTGTTGTTGACGGGAAGATGGGGATCGGAATCTATGGTCCGTCCCTGGACGCAAAGGGAAACAGCATTGCGGGGAGAAAGATCCTGCAGTTCCTTTCCTCACAGATGAAATTGCATATTTTTGCGAAGAAAGACTGAGTAGTTTTTTGATGAAGGGTAACAGTTCATCAGGTTACGATGAAAGTATGAAAGTGGTACGGGACCCAGGGAAAAATGGGCGGACGGAAACTTTCTTCTTTAGAGAAAAATTAGGAAGGGGAGGTATAATGAAATGTGCGGTTTTGGCAAAATTTTCTGAAAAAATGATTGTAAATACGGGTAACTTACAGTAAAATTTTGGGGTAACAAAAAAGAAAAAAGAGGGGTAACAACACATGTACGATTTGTATGGGGCACTGATCGGGAATCTCAGTAATTATCTTTACACATACATCCTGATCATTTTACTTGTTGCAGGCGGAATCTACTTTACGGTCCGCACAAAGTTTGTTCAGTTCCGCTATTTAAAGGAATCTTTGCGGGTCGTTCTCGCACCGAGTGAGGATGACAAGGCGATCTCGTCCTTTCAGGCACTTATGGTTTCGACGGCATCCCGTGTGGGAACCGGAAATATCGCAGGCGTATCCACAGCAATCTGTCTCGGCGGACTCGGATCATTATTCTGGATGTGGCTCACAGCGCTTCTGGGAATGTCTACTGCTTTCGTGGAGGGAACTCTGGCTCAGATCTATAAGCGCCGTTCCGATGACGGCGGCTGCTACGGCGGTCCGTCCTACTACATCGATCAGGCAACCGGAAAACACTGGCTCGGAATCCTGTTTGCAGTGTTCATGATCCTGACCTACATGGTCGGCTTCAATCTGGTTGCATCCTTCAATATCGCAGATGCATTCCGTGTCATTCCGGCATACTCCCAGAATGAAAACCTTGCAAAATGGATCATCGGCGGCGTGCTTGCAGTGTTATTCTTCGTCTGCATCAGCGGCGGTGGAAAACAGATCGCAGGGATCACGGAAAAGATCGTTCCGTTCATGGGATTCTTTTACATTGCGGTTGCCGTGTTCGTGATCGTGACCCATATCACACTTCTTCCAGGAGTGTTCGCAGAGATCTTCCGCAACGCGTTTGATGTGAAAGCAATTTTCGGCGGATTTACGGGGTCTGCGGTCATGCTTGGTATCAAGAGAGGTCTTTTCTCTAACGAAGCCGGTGTCGGCGCTGCTGCGTGTGCGGCTGGTTCCGCGGGTGTTTCCCATCCGGTAAAGCAGGGACTTGTTCAGGTGCTTTCTGTATTCCTTGATACCTGTATGATCTGTACAGCAACTGCGATGCTGCTGCTCTGCTCCGGTGTGGAGCCGGATGCGGATATGGCCGGAATGGCCTATGTGCAGGCGGCTATGAACAACACACTCGGCAAGTTTGGTGTTGTGTTTATTACAGTTTCCCTGTTCCTGTTTGCATTTACGACTCTGCTTGGAAACTTCTATTATGCGGAGACAGGGCTTGCGTATCTTTGCGGCATGACTCCATCTAATGGGGCAAAGTGGTGCATGAGGATTGTTGCTGCGGTGGTTGTGTGCGTCGGCGCTACGATGAAGCTTGGTATTGTCTGGGATACAGCGGATGTGCTGATGGGCTTCATGGCGCTGATCAATGTGCCGGTGATCGTTATTCTCCTGAAGCCGGTACTGCGGTGTCTTGAGGATTATACAGAGCAGAAAAAGGCCGGAAAGAATCCGGTGTTTAAGGCGGAGCATATTGGACTGAAGGAGAAGGTGGACTTCTGGAATTAGGGACGATATTTCCGGGAATGGAATCAGATATGGAAATGGGTGAAGGGCAGCCGAAAGGCTGTCCTTTGTTTTTGGGACGGGAGCGGCGATTTTGGAGAGAGTACGCTGCCGGTCTGCCTCCAGTCCCAGACACCGGGTATTTCCCAGGCGGTTCCTCTAAGCTTGCGGAAGAATGCTAAGGGCGGTGGTCAGTCGGCACAACTCGCCTTCGGCTCAGACAAGTGCCGCCTGTCCACCAACGCATTCTCCCACGAGCTAAGAGGAAACCATGCCCGGAAAATAATGCGTCTGAGCCTGGAGGCAGACCGGCAGCTGGTCGTGGCTGTGCGAAGGAAAAGTTCTTATATTACATAGTCATCTCCGGGCTGACCATTCTGCACGAGGTCGGCGATGGTGACGCCGTCCAAGTATTCGTTGACGACTTTGTCGAGACCCTGCCAGAGAGGGAGAGTTTTACAGCTTCCCATTCTGGGACAGTCGGTGCTGCCGGGCTCTAAGCAGGCTACCGGAGCCATGGAGTTTTCAGTGAGGCGAAGAATGCTGCCGACTGTGTACTGTTCCGGTGCTTTTGTGAGGCGATATCCGCCGCCTTTACCGCGGACCCCCTCTAAGAGTTTTGCCTTTACGAGGATTTTGATGATGCCCTCGAGGTATTTTTCAGAGATCTCCTGTCTCGCTGCTGTATCTTTTAATGGAATATAGCCGTCTGTCTGGTGCTCCGCAAGATCGATCAGGACGCGGAGAGCGTAGCGGCCTTTTGTTGAAACCATCATAATCTGTATCCTCCCATGCTGCTGCGTGTTGCTGAATATTTTTGATCGTAATGTAAGTTTAACATTATTCCTATTATAATACAAGGTTTAAGGGAAATAAAGACAGTGAAAAGGATAAAGGTGTTGTGATATATGATAGAAATTTTCTAACATGATATCCGGAATGAGACTTGACAAACAGATGATATCGCCATATAATCCTATTAACATATATGAAAGGTAGGTAATAACTTATGGCAAACATATATACATCCGCAGACCAGCTGATCGGAAAGACTCCGCTCTTAGAGCTTACACAGATTGAAAAATCCGAGGGACTTAACGCGAAGATCCTTGCGAAGCTGGAATATTTCAATCCGGCCGGATCGGTAAAGGACAGGATCGCGAAGGCGATGATCGATGACGCTGAGGCGAAGGGAATCTTAAAGACTGGTTCTACGATCATCGAGCCGACTTCCGGAAACACAGGAATCGGTCTTGCGTCGGTTGCGGCTGCCCGCGGTTACCGGATCATTATCGTTATGCCTGAGACCATGAGTGTGGAGAGGCGCCAGCTTATGAAAGCCTACGGCGCGGAGCTTGTGCTCACTGAGGGCGCAAAGGGAATGAAGGGCGCGATCGCAAAGGCGGAGGAGCTCGCAAAGGAGATTCCGGGAAGCTTTATTCCGGGACAGTTTGTAAACCCGGCGAATCCGGAAGTTCATGAGAGAACAACCGGGCCGGAGATCTGGGAAGATACGGACGGCAAGGTTGATATTTTTGTCGCTGGTGTCGGCACCGGCGGAACCATCACCGGAACCGGAAGATATTTAAAGAAGCAGAATCCGGACGTGAAGGTCGTTGCGGTGGAACCGGCAAGCTCCCCGGTACTGAGCCAGGGCAAGGCAGGCTCCCACAAGATCCAGGGAATCGGAGCCGGATTTGTTCCGGATGTTCTCGACACAAAGGTTTATGATGAGATCATCGCTGTGGAGAATGATGACGCGTTCGCGGCAGGAAAGTTAGTTGGAAAGAAGGAAGGAGTCCTCGTGGGAATTTCCTCCGGTGCGGCGATCTGGGCAGCGATCGAACTTGCGAAGAGACCGGAAAACGCAGGAAAGACGATCGTGGCACTGCTTCCGGATACCGGCGACAGATACCTTTCCACACCGTTATTTGCGGACTAAGGAAAGAAAAAACAGATAAAAATATATGAGAAAGACTGCGGGTCCATATCGGTTGATATGTGGATCTGCAGTTTTTTTATGCAACAGGAAATGTCGGGGAATTCCCTGTTGCATAAAAGGCATTAACGTGCTAAAGATGCGCACTCGCGCAAAGATGTAGATTGCCGCACGCGACCGAGCGAGGCGCGAGAATGTGCCAGGCACATTCTTTTTCTACAATGGAAGCTCCAAATGTGCCGGGCGTATTTTTTGCGTTTTTGACAGAAGGTCGTGAAAAACTGTTTGGAGCAAAAGTAAATAAATCCTGCAAAACAATAATAATTACTATTATTGACATTTAAAACAAAGTATGTTAGAATACAACCATAAACAAGACGATACGCAACAGACAAGACGATATACAACAAAAAAGACGACCGTCAGACAGAAACGGTAAATTACAGGAACAGAAAGAATCATTTTGCAAAAAGAAGGGAAAACAATAAGAAAACAAGAATCAGAAAGGAGTTCAACACTATGAGCAGATACGCAGGAACAAAAACAGAAAAGAACCTCGAGGCAGCATTCTCCGGTGAATCCCAGGCGAGAAACAAATATACCTACTTTGCATCCGTAGCAAAGAAGGAGGGATACGAGCAGATCGCGGCTTTATTCTTAAAGACAGCTGACAACGAGAAAGAGCACGCGAAGATGTGGTTCAAGGAGTTAGATGGAATCAGCGATACCGCTGCGAATCTTGCAGCCGCTGCAGCCGGTGAAAACTACGAGTGGACCGATATGTACGAGGATTTTGCGAAGACCGCCGATGAGGAAGGTTTCCATGCTCTCGCAGCAAAATTCCGTATGGTAGGCGAGATCGAGAAGCACCATGAGGAGCGCTACCGTGCCCTTCTTAAAAATGTGGAGACAGCTTCTGTATTCGAAAAGAGTGAAGTAAAGGTATGGGAGTGCCGCAACTGCGGGCATATCGTGATCGGAACAAAGGCACCGCAGGTATGTCCGGTCTGCAGCCATCCGCAGAGCTACTTTGAAGTTCGCGAAGAAAATTATTAAGTCATATGCTTACGTTATGGCACTGTTCTATTTCATTGCCTGCTGAATGAAAAGCATCGAAAAGAAGGGGCTGTCGCACTAGCAAATATTTTTTGCTGGGCGGCAGCCCTGCTTTATGCCCAAATGGGGGCGAAATCGGTTGTGATTTCGCCCTCATCCCTTATAAACACAGTTCATTCCCAGACATCCCTTTTGGCATGCCTGAGTTCAGAAAGGTCCATTTCCTCCACAAAGGCACTTACCAGACGAACTGGATCATCAGATGGAATAGAAATCTCTAAATCCAGCGGAAGTTTGATTTGATAATACAGCGAAAATGAGGTATAATCCCTCTGTATTATTTTGTTTAGTCGCATAAACTGATTATACCACGAACGCCGGGCTTTTCGAAGCTCGGCGTTTTGTGTTGGATATATAAAAGGAGCTGCCGCACGTTAGTGCGACAGCCCCTCTGTTGTTGTTCGATTTTTGGTGTATGGTAAATGTCTTGCTTTAGATTGCCGTTTACTTCAGTCGTAATTTAATTGTAAATATTTTTTGAATGTTTCCAACAAGATATTGACTTTAATCGTAATTATGAGCATAATGTTATTGAGTTATTATAACCGAGGTGAGTGTATGGATTACATGACTGAACTCACCGCTATTGCAAAAACGCATGGCGGAATTATTGAAACGAAAATAGCAGCGCAACGCGGCATCTCCAAGGCGATGCTTTATAAGTTGTGCAAAGAAGATAAAATCCATCGTATTGTAAAAGGCCAGTACATTCTTCCCGATGATATGCAGGATGAATTATTGGCAATCAGTAACCGTTCAGAAAGAATCATTTTTTCTCACGAAACAGCTCTTTACCTTCACGGAATTTCTGACCGTACTCCATTTGAGCATACGGTTACTGCACCGTCTGGTTGTATTCCTTCTGCGGCAATTAAATCTGAATGCAAAGTGTATTATATCAAGCCTGAATTGTTTGAACTTGGCAAAACAACGCTGAGAACACCTGCTGGAAATGATGTTCCTGCATACGATCTTGAACGCACCATTTGTGATGTAATTCGCAGCCGTAACAAATTGGGAACTGAAACATTTTTAGCGGCACTTAAAATGTACGCCGCAAGCCCGAAGAAAAACCTAAACCAACTGAATACATATGCAAAACAGATGCGTGTTGAAAAAGTGTTGCGTCAATATTTGGAGGTGCTTCTGTGAGTAAAGCAATGAGTTTGAAGGCGAAAATTCGCAATATCGCAAAACAGAAGAATATCCCTGCACAGGTCATTCTGCAGAACTATATGTTTGAGCGTCTGCTTGTCCGCCTTTCCGCTTCCGAATACAAAGAGAAGTTTGTATTAAAGGGCGGTATGTTGGTAGCCGCCATTGTCGGACTCGACAACCGCGCAACCATGGATATGGACACCACTCTTAAAAATCTGCCCCTTACACCGGAAGCAATTCGCAGTGCGTTGGAAGATGTTTGTGACATCGCATTCGATGACGGCGTTGTATTCGAGATTGGCACAATTTCGCCCATCCGTGAAGATGATATTTACGGCGGATACCGTGTCATGCTGAACGCCAAGTTTGATACTCTGCTGACTCCACTTAGCATTGATGTGTCCACCGGTGATGCTATTACACCCCATGCGGTGCAGTACAACTTCTCTGAAATTTTCGATGATGAGAAATCTTATGAGCTGTGGGCATACAACATTGAAACCGTCATGGCCGAAAAGGTTGAAACTATTTTACGCCGTGGCGTGTTCAATACTCGTCCCAGAGATTTTTACGATACCTATATACTGACCACAACGCAGAAATTCGATAATGCGGTATTTGCTGATGCGTTAAGTGCAACTGCCAAGCATCGTGGCACTACAGAACAGATTGCAGATGTTCCTTCTATTCTTTACAACATCGAAGAAAGCCCGGAACTCAAAACAATGTGGGACAAGTATCGCAAGCAGTTTTCTTATGCGAAAGATATTACTTACGAACAAATTATGGATTCCATAAAGACTTTGCTCAAACCTGAATTATTCACGGAGCAATTTCTAACCTAAACCTTGCACCATGAATTGAAAAAATGATCCATGCAGCCATAACTTCTCTCAATTTGTCAGAAAAAAGGGCATAAAATCCCTATGACGAGTTTTTGAGCAATTATCAGGCTGTCAAGGTTCGTTGACAGTTGCTATTCCAGCTGTACATCCAGCTTACCTATTGCAGAAAGGGTGTCATAAAACTCTTCTTTATATGGACAACTGCTGCACAGCTTGAATGTGATATATCTTGCTGAACGGACTACTTTTGCAGCAATCTTCAGCAGTTTTAAACGAACGGTATCAATGCGTTGTTTCTGCATTTCTGCTGATAATACCAATCGTCTAAACCAATTAAAT
>NZ_QWGJ01000002.1:0-1147 GCF_003435225.1 Clostridium sp. AF28-12
AGCGGCCTGTGCCTTCCTCTTGACTGTGCCTGCTATATGCTGCACAAGTGCTGGACAGGGGCGTACTGCCGTTATTTCCGTGAGGCTGTCCTGCCTCTTAACCCGGAGCTTCAAGCGTCGCTGACAACGGAAGGCATCTCCCCGGAGCTGCGGGCCTGTGCGGTCTGCGGAAAGGCGTTTTTGCCCGAGGGGCGTCAAGCCTACTGTTCCGACGCCTGCAAGGCCGAAGGGAACCGCCGGAAAAGCCGGGAACGCATGAGGAAAATGCGGGAGAAAAGGCCGGGCGGCTGTTACGATTTGCCGCCTCCAAAGGCTTGACATTCCGGGCTTTTTTGAGGGTGTTTCCGGGGTGGGAATATCTTATTACATTCCTCCCCGGTCTGCCCTCTTATTTCGTAACATCCAGCACTTCGGGTCATGTTGGCCCGAGGCACAGAAAGGAGGGATCTCTTGGAGACAGTACAAGGATATGTGATTTTGAAAGCTGCCACCTTTGAAACTGGACACGGCTTTGCGCTTGGGCATAATCCGGGAGCGCCGAGCCCCTTTGTGACCTGGCAGTTTACCGAGGGGGAAAACGGCCATCGGGATTACTACTGGGGCCGCTATGGAAACAGCCAGGCATGGGCGCAGCGGGATTTTGACCGCCGGGTGGACGATTATCAGCAGCTTTACCATGCGGCGGTCAAGCATACCGAGCTGGGACCGGAAGGCGTTTACCGCTATTATTCCACCCAGCGGCCCGTGGACATAGGAACTTACCCGAAGCCGCCGGATAACCAGCCTCTTTCCATTGTCAACTACGACGATGACAGGCGGCGTCCTGTGGCAGACGGCAGGCTGATGGCATGGGGCGAACTGACCTACACAAAGCCGCTGACCGAAAAGCAAATGGAGGATTATGAACTGAAACCAGCACCGGGCAATCCTGACCGGGTGCGCTCATCCATTACCGCCCGGCTCAAAGAAGGAACCAGAGGGCAGGAACCCCCGAAGGAGCCCGGCCAGAAGCGGAGCCATAAAAACCATGAGGAACGATAAAGGAGGATCGCCATGCACGAAAAAGACAACTATCTGAAAACCGCCGAGCTCTCCACGGAGCAGAACTGCAACATGATTGACGGCGTACCCAACAACACGCCCATCC